>CAIYYA010000192.1 GCA_903930255.1 uncultured beta proteobacterium | reverse complement strand
TTTCGCCCGATAGGTCAGGTGTTTCTGACTCAGTTTCACAGCGGGACAGGTTGTAGAACCAACAGTTCAATAATTGCCTGCGACCTCACCGTCCTGCGGTTTCGACGCCTCAAACTGCTCAGGTCAATCATCCTATTTTCCTCAGTTAGCCCTAGCCCAACCAGCAAGAACGTAGACTTTATGCGGGTTGCAACGTAATTGGAGGGGCCACCAAATGGGTGAAACGGACTTTGCACAAAGCCAGACCAGCCAAGCCTGCCAGCAGACTATCGAAGAGTACGAAAGAATTGCCGATGAAGCACTTCGTTTGCAAACGCCGGGTGGAGTGTTTGAGGTTCAATGGAGCAGTGATGGCAAGGCCACCGCCATGGGCCAACTCGCTTTCTTCGCTGAGTTCTTGCAAGCCAGTGGCCTGTTTGAGAACTGGCTGCAAAGCTGCCCGCTACGCTACACCAGCCCCAACGCACCTGAGGTGCGGGATGTGTTGTGCACCTGGATGCTTGGTATCCTGGATGGACAAGACCGTTACGCCCACATCGGAGCACTGCGTGGTGATGGCGTAGCCCCTGAAGTGCTCGGTATGAACAAAATCATCGGTGACGACAGTCTTCGCCGAGCCCTGGCAGCAATAGCGCCTGCGCCCAAGGCCAGACACAGCACAGAAGAACGTGCGGCCCAACAAGCCCAGGCACTCAAAGCCGAGCAATGGATGCAGGCGCAATTGCGCCACTCAATAGCCCAAGCCACCAAGACCGGCTGGATACTGGACTGTGACACGACCGTCAAGGTGCTCTATGGCCACCAAGAAGGTGCGGTGGTGAGCTACAACCCGCACAAGCCGGGTCGCCCCAGCCACATCATCCACACCTACTGGATAGGCAACCTGCGTCTGGTGCTCGATGCACAGTTGCAAGCGGGCAATCGCCATAGCCCATCGTACGGGCGAACGGGTTTGAAGGCTTTGCTTGAGAGTCTGCCTGCGGGTGAACGTCCAAAGCTTGTCAGGGGAGACTGCGCCTATGGAAGCGAAGGCGAGATGACCCAACTCGAAGAGTTGCAGCAGCCCTACCTGTTCAAGCTGCGCCAGACGGCCGGTGTCAAACAACTCATCAAACGCCAGTGGGCGCGTCAAAACTGGAGCGATATTGGTCAGGGCTGGACTGGCTGCGAGGATGAACTGCGCCTGTCTGGCTGGAGCACCAAGCGCCGTGTCATCGTCATGCGCCGTCAACGCAAAACGGACCTGGTGCTGGAAAAAGAGAGCAAAAACCAAAAGAATCAAATCGAGCTGCTCTTCATTGACGAAAACGAACCCGTCAAGAGTTGGGAGTATGCGGTGCTGGTGAGCAATGCCAGCTACGAGTTGGAGCAAATCGGGCAACTCTACCGCGACCGTGCGGACTGTGAAAACGGTTTTGACGAGATCAAAAACCAGTGGGGTTGGGGTGGCTACAGCACGCACGACATTGAGCGCTGTGCTCTCAGTGCCAGGGCAGTGGCTTTGGTCTACAACTGGTGGAGCTGGTATGTCCGCCTGGCCAACCCCAAATCCAGATTGGAGGCCAAGACCAGCAGGCCCAAGCTACTCAATGCGGTAGGCAAACTCACCAGCCACGCCAGGGTCAACAAAATAGTGCTGGTGCTGACCCATGAAGCCGCCACCCAGATCAAGGCGATGATTGCCAACGTCCGTGCGGGTGTTGAGCATATTCGGGCTGCTGCGCCGCAGTTGAGTGGTCAGCATAACTGGTACGCGTTGGCACGCTACATCGCCGACAAAATCCTGGCATTTGTACCCAATACCCCCCCTCCCAACCGCCGCCGCTACCGGGTAACTAAGGAAAATAGGTTGATGCGCATGGGTCGGATTATTGATGTTGCTATGCAGACTCAATCACTCGCGCTACATCCCCATGGCAAACCGAGCACTGCCCAACGAGGAGCAAGTTTCCAGCCTT
>CAIYYA010000191.1 GCA_903930255.1 uncultured beta proteobacterium | reverse complement strand
CCGGCTGTTTGATGGCAAGGACTATTTCACGATTTACGATTTTGTAAAGGCTCACCACCATTTCAGCGACCCGGAATGGGATGGCGAACCACTGGAGCAGGAAGTACGCGCACCACGCGGCGAGCGGGTGCCTGACGCGCCACCTGAGGTGCGGGAGCCGCAACCTGACTACCTGCCACGCCGCAAGGCGGAGGTGAAGCTGGCCGATGGCAAATTCCGCCACATTCAGCACATGGTGGTCAGCAGCTTTTGGCATCCTGACGGCACGCCCATGTCGGCGCAGCAGTTTATGGAGGCGCTGTTTGGCAAATTGCCCGACTTCTTCCAAGATGAAGTCGAGTTGCGCGCCCTGTGGAGTGCGCCCGATACCCGCTGACGGTTGCTGGTGGGGCTCACTGAAAAGGGCTTTGGCAAAGACCATTTGCTGGAGATGCAGAAGATCATTGATGCCGAAAAAAGCGACTTGTTTGATGAGCTGGCCCATGTGGCCTATGCGCTGGAACCGCTGACCCGGAAAGAGCGGGCGGATCGGGCTATGGCGTTGATTAGCACCCACTTTAATGCCCGCCAGCAAGTGTTCCTGGACTTTGTGCTGTCGCACTATGTGGCGCAAGGCGTGGACGAGCTGGACCAGGCCAAGCTGCGGCCCTTACTTTTATTGAAGTACCACGACTCGATTACCGATGCAGTGGCCGATCTGGGCAAGCCGGAAGCGATCGGCAAGGTATTTTGCAGCTTTCAGCGGTATCTGTATGAAGAAGAAGCGTGATTTCAATCGCTGATTTAGGATTATTGTGATAGCTGTTTGCGCACATTACACCAACCCATCATTAAACTGAGGCTTTTATGACCTACCTTCTTGCCCTCGACCAAGGCACCTCCAGCTCCCGGAGCATTGTTTTTGATGCCAGTGGGCATGCGGTCGCGCAAGCGCAGCAAGAGCTCTCGCAAATTTTCCCAACGCCGGGCTGGGTCGAACACGATCCGCAAGAAATTTGGCGCACGCAATTGGCCACGGCACGCCAGGCCTTGGCCAAAGCCGGGATTCAGGCCAAGCAGGTGCACGCGGTTGGCATTACTAACCAGCGTGAAACAACGCTGGTCTGGAGTCGCCTCACGGGCTTGCCGATTCACAATGCCATCGTCTGGCAAGACCGGCGCACCGAACCCACATGCGCTGAGTTGCGCGCCAATGGTTTCGAAGCCACTCTGCAAGCCAAAACCGGTTTGCGGCTGGACGCCTATTTTTCGGGCACCAAGCTCAAATGGCTGCTCGACCATGTGCCCGGTGCACGGCAAAGGGCAGAACATGGCGAACTCGCCTTTGGCACCGTTGACAGCTGGTTGATATGGAATCTTACCGGGGGGGCGGTGCATGCCACCGATGTCAGCAACGCCTCACGCACCATGCTGTTCAATGTGCACAGCAACCAGTGGGATACCGAATTGCTGCAAGCGCTGGATATTCCGGCCAACCTGATGCCCACGGTCAAGCCCTCGAGTGCGTTGTATGGCGAAGTCAATCCGGCGCTGCTTGGCCATGCCATCCCTATCGGAGGTGTTGCGGGTGACCAGCAAAGCGCCTTGTTTGGGCAGGCTTGTTTCAAGTCGGGCATGGTCAAAAACACCTATGGCACAGGTTGCTTCATGCTGATGCACACGGGGCAGCATTTTCAGACCTCAAACAACGGACTCATCACCACCCGAGCGGCGCAATTCGGTGCACAAGCCGAGTTTGCCATCGAGGGAAGTGTTTTTGTGGGCGGCGCGGTGGTGCAATGGCTGCGCGACGGTTTGCACGCCATCCGCAGCAGCGCTGAAGTGCAAGCCCTGGCCGAGAGCGTTCCCGATGCCGGTGGCGTGATCATCGTGCCTGCCTTCACCGGGCTGGGTGCGCCTTATTGGGCGCCCAACGCCAGCGGCACCATCACGGGGTTGAGTCGTGGCAGCACGGTTGCCCACATTGCACGTGCTGCGTTGGAGAGCATTGCCTTTCAAAGCGCGGCTCTGTTGCAAGCCATGCGTCGTGACGCGGTTCAAGCGGGCGCCGCCACAGTGACTGAACTGCGGGTTGATGGTGGCGCTTGTGTTAACGATTTGTTGATGCAGTTTCAGGCCGACATGCTGGGTATCCCGGTGCTGCGCCCGGCTGTGACCGAGACCACTGCGCTGGGGGCTGCTTATCTGGCAGGACTCTCGACCGGCGTTTATCCAAATATCGAAGCGCTCAGCGACTTGTGGCAAGTGGAACGACGCTTTGAGCCCAACTTGGCACCCAAGCACGCCCAAGAGCGGATGGCGCGCTGGGAGCACGCGGTTCGGCAAACCTTGCTCACTGATCTGGCTGGATAATTCGCCCCATTGAAAAGGAAATGTGATGCCGATTTACGAATACGCCTGCAGCCATTGCGGCAACGAGTTTGAGGCTTTGGTGCGCAGCAGCACCGTGGTTCAATGCCCAAAATGCCAATCAACCGAACTCGAAAAACTGTTGTCGGTTTTTGCCACGACCGCCACGGCTGCTCAAGCACCAGCGCTGCCACCCAGCCCCTGTGGGGCGTGTCCGCACGCGGGTGGTGCGGGTTCGTGTGGGTTGAATTGAACGCACTGTGTTTCCCATTCACTACGTCGAACCCGTCTTTCGCCCACCCAGCGAGGCTGATTCGCTGATATTGCCGGTCACCAACGGCTGCTCGTGGAACCAGTGCACCTATTGCGAGATGTACAGCGCAGCGCAAAAAAAGTTTCATGTCAGCGACGAAGCGCAGCTGCTCGATGCCATTCGCGCTTGCGGTGAACAATTTGCCAGTCAGGTTCAACGGGTTTTTTTGGGTGATGGCGATGCATTGGTGTTATCCACCCGGCGCTTGTTGACCCTGCTCGAGGCTATCCGGTCGCATTTGCCCAAAGTCCGACGCATTTCTAGCTACTGTTTGCCGCGCAATGTACGCAACAAAAGCGTACATGAGTTGCAGAGTTTGCGTGCTGCAGGCCTCTCGCTGGTGTATGTGGGTGCTGAGTCTGGCGACGATGTGGTGCTGCAAAAAGTGCGCAAGGGTGAAACCTTTGAGTCAACCCGCGATGCGCTGGTCAAGCTCGGCGCTGCCGGTATCTCTCGCTCGGTGATGCTGCTCAACGGCCTTGGAGGTCCCGGCTTGTCACGCCAACATGCAGAAAACTCGGCGCGACTGATGAACTTGGTACAACCCGAATTTTTGGCCACGCTGGTGGTGAGTTTCCCGCAGGGCGAAGCGCGGTTTCGTCAGGATTTTCCAGAATGGGAGCCGCTTAACCAGCAGCAACTGTTTGCCGAAATGGCCTGGCTGTTGCAAGCGCTGGAGCTTAAGCGCAGCGTTTTTCGCAGCGACCATGCATCCAATTGGCTGGTGCTTAAAGGCGTCCTTGGCGCCGAAAAAGAACGCCTGCTGCAAGAGGTGCGTGGCGCGATCGAGCGTCCGCAGCAAGCGCGCTTGCGACCCGCTTGGCAGCGCGGGCTTTGAGCACCATCAGCTCATCAGCTGCACATTGCCACCGGCTGCGGTGGTGTTGATCGTCACGGTTTGTTCGGTACAAAAGCGATACAGGTAATGTGGGCCACCGGCTTTCGGGCCAGTGCCACTCAAACCTTCGCCACCAAACGGCTGCACGCCGACAACTGCACCAATCTGATTACGGTTGATATACACATTGCCCACGTGCGCGGCGCTGGCAAGGTGCTGAGCGCGGCTGTCGATGCGGGTCTGAATGCCGATGGTCAGGCCATAGCCCAGCGCGTTGATTTGCTCAATCACGTCCAGCGGGTCGCCGCTCCAGCGAACGATGTGCAGCACCGGGCCAAAAATTTCTTCTTTCAAATCACTGATGCGGGACACTTCAAAGGCATGAGGAGGGATTAAGTTTGCTATAGTTGTGAGAGCTTCTCGTGCATGATGGACGGGCGTCAGAAGCTCTTTTGATTCAATTTTTAAACGTGTGATGTGCTGCTGAATGCCGGCAAATGCTGCGGCATCAATCACGGGGCCGAGATCGGTCGCGAACTCGGCCGGGTCGCCTGCTACCAGCTCAGCTGCCGCGCCACGAATCATCTCGATCACACGCTCTGCAATGCCCTCGTGCAGACACAGCAAACGCAGTGCCGAGCAGCGCTGCCCCGCACTTCTGAAGGCTGACTGCATCACCGCGTCGCTGACTTGCTCGGGCAGTGCTGTGCTGTCCACCAGCATGGCGTTGATACCACCGGTTTCGGCTATGAGCGGCACGATCGGGCCGTTTTTGGCGGCCAGTGCCCGGTTGATGTGTTTGGCCACCTGGGTCGAGCCGGTGAACACCACGCCGGCCACACCGGGCGCCGCCACCAGCGCAGCCCCCACCGTTTCACCCGGGCCGTGCAGCAATTGCAAAGCCTCTTCGGGCACGCCAGCAGCATGCAGCAGTTTGACCGCTTCGAGCGCTACGCCTGGCGTTTGTTCGGCCGGTTTGGCGAGCACGGTATTGCCAGTAGCCAGTGCGGCGGCGACTTGGCCGACAAAAATCGCCAACGGAAAGTTCCACGGGCTGATGCAAACCCAAGGGCCACGCCCACTTAAGCGCAGCACATTGCTCTCGCCCGTGACACCCAAAACGCAGTGGCCTTCGATTCCCGGCATGATCTGTGGCTGCATGATGCGTTCGGCCTGCGCGGCGTAGTAGCGCAAAAAGTCAATTGCTTCGCGCACTTCGCTGAGCGCATCGCCCCAGGTTTTGAACGCCTCTTTGACCAGCAGTGCGCAAAATTTGGGCAGCTCGGCTTGCAGCGCAGTGGCCGCTTGGCGCAGTATGTCAGCGCGTTCAGCGACCGGTTTTTTGCTCCATAGTTGATAGCTGCTCGTGCTTGTTGATAAAGCTTCCGAGAGCAATTTGACATCAAACTCTGGCACCTTGGGCAGACTCACTTGGGCATAGGCAGCCAACAAAGGCGCGCGCATATTGGGCAAACTCAGATCGAGCCCTTGGCTGTTGGCGCGCTGCAGGCCAAACAGATCGGGCGGCAGCGGCAGTGATGAGTATGGTTCAAGGCGTAGGGGCGAAACCAGCAGATCAGCGATGGGTACCGCTGTGTCGGCCAATTGGTGCACAAAAGACGAGTTGGCGCCGTTTTCCAGCAGGCGGCGCACCAGATAAGCCAGCAGGTCTTTGTGTGCGCCCACTGGTGCATAGACACGGCACGCCACTTGCGGGTTTTTGAGCACTTCGCGGTAAATGCCTTCGCCCATGCCGTGCAAGCGCTGAAATTCAAAGCTTGTGCCCAACGCCCCGGCCAGTTTGGGAGCCTGCGCAGCCATCTGCAAAATGGCCGCTGCGGTAGCCGCGTTGTGTGTGGCAAATTGCGGGTAAATGGCATCGGGCGCGTCCAGCAGTGCTTTGGCGCAGGCCAGGTACGACACATCGGTGTGGTGCTTGTGGGTGAATACCGGGTAATGCGACAGCCCCAACTCTTGCGCACGTTTGATCTCGGCATCCCAATAGGCACCTTTGACCAAACGACACATCAGGCGCAACTTGTAGCTGCGTGCCAGGGTGGTGACATGCCCGATCAGGTCCAGTGCTGTGCTTTGGTACGACTGCATGGCCAGCCCAAAGCCACGCCACTGTGGGTAATGCGCTGCCACCTGGGCTAGCAATGCCTCAAATACCTGCAGCGACAGTTCCAGCCGATCGACCTCTTCGGCGTCAATGGTCAGGTTGATGTTGGCACGTGCGGCTTGCTGGCACAGCCCCCAGACACGCGGCACCAATTCGGCCAAAACGCGCTGGCATTGCGCGTCCTCGTAGCGTGGGTGCAACGCGCTGAGTTTGATGGAAATACCATCATTTTGTTCGCAAGCGCATGATGAGCTTGCGTGAGCAGCTATTGCATCGATAGCATTTTGGTAGCTTGCCAGATGCACCAGTGCATCAGCTTCGGTGCGTGCCCCTTCGCCCAGCATGTCGTAGCTGTAGCGCAAATTGGGCATTTTGCCTTTTGCGGCTTGCGCTTCAAACATGCCCTCGGCGATGCTTTGGCCAAGCACAAACTGACGCCCGAGCAATTGCACCGCCCGCAAGGTGGCTGCCACCACAGTTTTGGCGCCCAGCTTGCCGAGCAAGCCTGGCTGATTGGCAGATGGGTCTGCGCCGGGCAGAAAATGCTTGCTCATGGCGATGGCTGTGCTCGACAAACGTGACAACACCTGGTTGCTGCTGCCAGCAAAGTCGGCCCGCCCCAATTGGTCGGCTGTCAGGGCAATCGCGGTTTCGGCATCGGGCACACGCAGCAGAGCTTCAGCCAGGCGCATCAGGGCCAGACCTTCGGCACTTGAAATGGGATATTCCTTAAGCAAACTCTCCATCGCCCAAAAAGGCGGCGGGTTGTCGCGCACCGCTTGCACCCAAGGTGTCGCCACACGGGCAGCAGCGGCCCAGTCGAGCGCGCCTTGTAGTTGTTCCAGGCAATTTGAAACAATGCCGGATTCAAGGCGATAGGGGTTGGGCAAGCGCTGGTGGGTGTGCATCTGATGATTCCAAAAACGATGTGAATACGCTATGTTTACAGAAACTTGGATTAATATTTATCTGAAATATCAGATAAATACATAATAATTCACTATCAGAGTCCCGTGAGCGAATGCAGCCAATGGTTTGCCGTGGTTGGCTTGACTGATTTTAAAAAAAGTAACGCCCCGTGAGCTCGAGTCGGGCGCTAGCGGCTTTTTCATTGAACTCAGTGCGCACTTGACCTGTCAGCATCATCAGCCGCCCGCGCAGTTCCCAGTTTGAAAACCCGGCGTAACTGATTTCAGGTGTGATTTGGTAGCTATGGTCATTCAGGTTGATGATGGCAGTGACGGACGCTGCGCCATAGACCCAGTTGAAAGGTTCGCTCACACTGGCTTTTAAATACAGGTAGTCGCGCGCCGGGTTGGGGCGGCCATAACCTGATTGCGCCACGCTGCGTGCCTTGCTGAGCCATGAAGTGGTGCGCGCCATTGACATCAACGCACTGTTGCAGCGCATGAGAAGATCAAGGGCCTGGCATTGCCTCGGACAAACTGGCAAAAGTGACCGAGCCCTTCTACCGTTTGGATCGTGCACGCAGTCAACCGGGTGATGGCGTTGGGTTGGGTTTGTCGATTGTCAAAGACATCGCCTTGATGCACAACGGTGAACTTTTGCTGTCCAACAGAGCACAGGGTGGATTGGCTGCCACCTTGGTTTTGTCGCGCAGCTGATGTTTTAGCCCTTCGAGTTCAACGACAATCGGCTCCATCACTTTTGCGTAGCCAAACACCGCATCAGTTTTGCCAATGAACAGCGTTTTAAAACACATCAACCCATTTTCCTGGCGCTCGCTACAAGCCCGCATCACGCTGTTGACGCTGTGCGTGTTTCTGCTGTGCACCTGGGCTTTGTATGGCTATGTCAGCAGCCAGTTGCACAAAGACATTGAGCGCATGCTCAGCGAGCAGCAGTTAGCCACCGTTTCTTTGCACGCCAACGAAATCAACCGTGCCATGAGCGAACGCATCACCACCCTCGAAAAAGTGACGCAACTTTTTGTGCCGGCCATGCGCTCGGATCATCGGCAACTGCAAGCGCTGCTGGAGCAGCGCCCAGCCCTGCCCAGCATGTTCAATGGTGGTTTTTTTGTTACCGATGCCAGTGGCACGGCGATTGCCTCGTATCCCGTTGAGGCGCTGCGCCTTGGGCAAAATTATCTGGATCGTGATCATGTAGCGAGCGCCCTGCACATGGGCGTTAGCAAAGTCAGCAAGCCGGTGCTCGGAAAAATGCTGGGTTCGCCGGTTGTTTCGATTGGTGTGCCCATACGGGATGCGCAGGGGCAAATCATCGGTTCTCTGGTTGGCGTGATCGACCTGGATAAACCCAATTTTCTCGATCAGATCATGTCGGCGCGTTATGGTCAATCGGGTGGCTACACGCTGGTTGCCAACCGCTGGCGACTGGTGGTTTCTGCCACTGACAAGGCACGCATTCTGAAAGAGCTGCCAGCCGACGATCTTTTCATGCAGGGCCAAGAAGGATCGGCCGTGTTGGTTGACCTGTCGGGTGAATGGGTGCTTTCGTCGGTGAAACGCATTCCGGTGGCCGATTGGGTGCTGGAGGCTGCGCTGCCGACACGTGAAGCCTTTTTACCCATTCACAACATGCTCAGCCGATTCAAGTGGGCCACGCTGCTGATTTCGCTGCTGGCTGCAGGCTTGACCTGGTGGCTGCTGCGGCGCCAGTTGGCTCCGGCCTTTGCGGCGTTTGGTGCTCTGAACTACCAAGTGCAGTCGAATCTGCCACCCCGGCCTTTGCCGCAAACCAGTCAGGATGAAATTGGCCAATTGATTGGCGGCTTTAACCAGCTGTTGCGTGTGATCAACGCCAATGAAGCCGAGCTGCAGAGCAGCAAGAACGAGATTTTGGCCGCCGTGGACGGACTTAACGAAGCCCAAAAAATCGCACACATGGGCAACTGGACGCTCGAATTGGAGTCAGGTCAGTTGGCGTGGAGCGCTGAAGTGTTTCGCATTTTTGAGATCGATGCTCAGCAATTTGCGGCAACCTATGCCGCTTTTCTTGATGCGATCCACCCCGATGATCGGGATCGGGTGAATCAGGCCTACAACCAATCGATTGCAACGCGCTTGCCCTACGATTTGGAGCACCGCCTGCGCATGCCCGATGGTCGCATCAAGTGGGTGCATGAGCACGGCAGCACGGCTTTTGATGCAGTTGGCCAACCACTGCGTTCGATTGGCACAGTGCAAGACATCACCAGCCGCAAGTTGGCCGAAATAGCGCTGGCCGCGTCGAACGGTCTGCTGCTGTCGTTCATCGATCTGATTCCGATGCGGGTGTTCTGGAAAGACCGTGATTTGCGCTACCTTGGCTGCAATGCTGCCTTTGCCCACGATGCTGGCAAAACACACCCAACCGAATTGCTTGGGCAAGATGACTTTGCGATGGGCTGGGCGGCGCAAGCCGATTTGTATCGCGCCGACGATCGTGCCGTGATGGATTCGGGGCAAGCCAAGCTTTTTTATGATGAGCCCCAAAACACGCCTGATGGTGCTGTGATTTGGCTGCGCACTTCAAAAATACCGCTCAAAACCCAGTCCGACGAAGTGTTCGGTGTGTTGGGCATTTACGAAGACATTACCGAGCGCAAAACCCTTGCTGATGAGTTGGATCGCCACCGCGATCACCTCGAAGAGTTGGTGGCTGAGCGCACCTTAGAGCTGACGCAGGCACGCCAGCAGGCCGACACTGCGAACCATGCCAAGTCTGAGTTTTTGGCCAACATGAGCCACGAAATTCGCACCCCCATGAACGGTGTGGTTGGCATGATTGATGTGCTGCGCGAGTCGGCTCTGAACACGCGGCAAATGCACCTGCTGAACATTATTAGCCAGTCGTCGATGACCCTGTTGCGCATTCTGAACGACATTCTTGATTTTTCAAAAATCGAGGCGGGCAAACTCGATATCGAACAGGTGCCGACCTGCCTGCGCGAAATTGCGCAAGACGTGGTTTTGCTGATGTCGGACGTGTCAAGCGCAAATCCAGTCAAACTGACGCTGTTTGTTGACCCCGCCTTGCCCGACTGGATCATTTCTGACCCGACCCGGCTGCGCCAGATTTTGCTCAATTTGCTCGGCAACGCGGTTAAATTTGTCAGCCACCGCGCGGCTCAGGTCGCCTTGCATGTCCAGCACGCCAGCGCTGCCGATGGCCAGCACATGGTGCAGATATCGGTGATCGACAACGGCATTGGTATGAGCCCTGAAACGATTAGTAAACTGTTTCTGCCCTTTAGTCAGGCCGAGGCCAGCACGGTGCGCCGCTTTGGTGGAAGCGGGCTGGGCTTGTCGATTACGCAGCGCTTGGTGGAGATGTTGCATGGCACGATCAATGTGCAAAGCGCGTTGGGCATTGGCTCGGAATTCATCGTTGAGTTCGCCTTGCAGCCAACCACGGCGCCGGCCGATAGCCGTGCGCTCACCAAGCCGGATTTGACCGGTGTGCCGGTTCTGGCTGTTACCCCGGAGCTGGCCTGTGCAACCTTGTTGCAGGTTTATTTGCAGTCGGCTGGTGCCAGCGTGCACGTGGTAGACGATGTGCAGAGCGCCCTTGTTTGCTTGCAGGGCTTACCTGCTCGTACGGTTGTTCTGCTCGATGTGCAGCACCTTGAGCAATGCACGCCATGCCCTTGGGGTGAGCACCCCGTGGTGCGCTTGCTGGCGCAAAGCCATCGGCATGCCGAGCCCGCAAGGCTGGAGTTGTCAGCGCAACCCGTGTTTTATGCGGATTTGTTGCACGCAGTGGCACTGGCCAGCGGCACCCGTCACAGCACAGCCATTGTGCAAGCAGAACTCAGCACGCCAGCGCGGCTTCACAGTGCCTCCAGCGTGGACGCGGCGCAACGTGCCGGACAGCTCATTTTGGTGGCTGAAGACAATGAAACCAACCGCGATGTGGTGTTTGAACAATTGCGTTTGCTGGGCTATGCGGCTGAAGTCGCAGTGGATGGCAAAGAAGCGTTGGGCCTGTGGCAGAGTGGCCGTTATGCCTTGTTGCTGACCGATTGCCATATGCCAAATATGGATGGCTATGAGTTGACCGCTGCGATTCGCCAGGCGGAGCCTGCGGGGCAACGTAAACCGATCATTGCAATCAGTGCCAATGTCATGCAAGGCGAAATGCAACGCTGCCAAGCGCACGGCATGGACGATTACCTGAGCAAACCGGTGCGCATGCGTGAGCTTGGCACCATGCTCGGCAAGTGGTTGCCGCTGCCGCTGCCAGTGCCGTCAAAATCAGCCAGCGTTTTGATTGAGCCTGCGTCCCCGCACGGGCAAAGCGTGACGCTGCTGGTATGGCAAGCCGATATGTTGCGCAGCATGGTGGGCGATAACCAGCACCTGCAGCAGCAATTGTTGAATAGATTTTTGGCTACGGCGCAACAGCAAATTGCCGGCATGGCACAGGCTGCAGCACAAAACGATTGGCCGGCTCTGGGCAAAATGGCGCACACCTTGAAATCAGCTGCGCGCACGGTGGGAGCCATGCTGCTGGGCGAGGTCTGCCAAAAGCTTGAAGTTGCCGGTCGTGAACAGGCGCAAGATGCATGCACCGATTTGATGCGGCAAATTCCTGCCAAATTTGCCGAGGTGGCTGCGCAAATCCAGGCGCATCTTGCCTTGCAGGCTTCACCATGATCGTCACTGTCATGGCGATCACTGCGAACAATGACGCTGAGCTTGTCAAAGGGTGTTTAGACAGGCTCGAGACGAACGGTGTGGCCGTTGAAGGGACGCCTTCAGTATGAACTTGGATTCCTCAATTGACCACTTGATAACGTCAATAAGTGATTCAAATGATTGAAAATTGTGACTTTTATGGAGTTCACCCAATTGGCACTCGAGCACGTCCAACTGAGGAATCCAGGTTGAAATTAGAAGCACTTTTTCAGCAACCGCAGATGCTGCCGGCCATGCCGCGAGTGGTGCAGCAATTGGTGGCGAGTTTGGCGTCTGAGGCAGCACATAGCGACGATCTGGTGCCGCTTATTGGCAGTGATCCGGTGCTCAGTGCGGAACTTTTGCGCTTGGCCAATTCGGCCTATTTCCAGCGTTCGAGTCCAGTGGGTTCGGTGCATCAAGCGCTTCAGCAACTGGGCTTTGTAAATGTGCGTGCGCTGGTGATCCGCATCGGGCTGATGACCCGGTTTGTCAACGTGCCGGGGCATTTACTGAAACCCTTTTGGCAGCACAGTGTACACACGGCGATGGCTGCGCGCCATTGGGCTGCGCGGCTCGATGTCAACCCTGAGTTAGCCTATTTGCTGGGCTTGTTGCATGCAATTGGGCAATTGCTCATGCGCATCCGTTTGCCTGATGCCATGCTGGAACTCGACCTGAAAATGAGCGCCAATGACCCGCGCCGCCAACTCTTGGAACAACAGGTGTTGGGGTTTTCGACGGCACAGGTCGGCGCTGAATTGCTCCAGCGTTGGCAGTTTCCAGCGCTGTTTTCTCAGGTTATCGCCGGGGCTTCGGTGAGTGTGGAGCCTGCTGCGCAACCCTTGGCGGCTTTGATCACGCTCGCTGCCTGGCAAGCCTGGGTCACGGATGCTGCCCCAGACGACGCGCAAATCGAGGCTAGTTGGCCTGAGCTGCTGGCGCAGCAGGTGGGTGTTTTACACACGCAGGCGGGCAGAAACTTTCCGCCCTGGGATGAGTTGTGCAGCACAATCGACCGGTTAACTGACTGACAATGCTGGACAAGTAATGAGGATGAGATGGCTATGGATACAACAACGACAACGAACACGACCAGACCGCTGTTGAGCACCCGCGTGATGGTTATTGATGACGATGTATTCAGCCAGCAATTGCTCTGCGATATGTTGGGGCAATTAGGGGTGTGCCAGGTGCACCTCGCGTGCAATGGTCGTGAAGCTTTGCAGGCATTGGCATACCTCGACACAGCGCCAAATTTTTTGATTTGCGACATCTATATGCCCGATATGGATGGCATTGAGTTTGTCGCTGAGCTGGGTCACATCCAGTTTCAGGGCAGTGTCATTCTGATCAGCGGGGTTAACCTCGAAACCTTGGCTTTGGCGCAGGACATCGGGCTGGGCTCGGGGGTCAAAGTTGTCGGCGCTTTTCAAAAGCCGATGCGCTTGAGTGCCCTGGCAAACGCCCTCGGCATCGACGCGTAGCCGGTTAACGTGCCGCACCACGCCATGCCAGAACTCCATTTGGATCGCATTGACCTGAAAATACTTGACCAGCTGCAACGCGATGGTCGCATCAGCAATCTGAAGCTTGCTGAAAGCGTGGCGCTGTCACCCACCGCTGTGCTGGCGCGGGTGCAACGCCTTAGCAAAGATGGGGTGATTGAAGGCTATGAGGCGCGTTTGAATCCGGCCAAACTCGGAGCTGGTTTGATGGTGTTTGTTGAAGTGTTGCTTGACAAAACCACGCCGCATGTTTTTGACGCTTTCAAGGCCGCTGTGCAGGTGCGCCCCGAGATCATGGAATGCCATATGGTGGCCGGTGGTTTTGACTATCTGCTGAAAACCCGGTTGACTGACATGGCCGCTTACCGCAGCTTTGCCGGAACCGTGCTTTGGCAATTGCCCGGTGTGCGCGAAACCCGCACCTATGCGGTGATGGAAGAAGTCAAAAACACCACCCAGCTGCCACTCTTGAGGCGCCCAGACAACGCCTGAACCGATCGCCTTGAGCTGGGTCGAATGGTTCTGCTTAGGGTCAAATCAGCAGCGGATCGACATCCACGGCCCAGCGCATCACGCCTTTGCCTTCTGGTTGGCTGCGCGTGGCGTGCAGCACGCTCTGCCAGGCAGTCAGGAAACGCTGCAAGGCTGCGCGGGATGGGCTTTCGATGAGCATTTGGGCGCGCTCGACATTGGCGACCCGGGCGATCGTCAGTGGCACAGGTGGAAACAAACTGATGTGCGCCAGCAATTCGGGGGCATCGGGCATGTGCACGGCGGCAGCGCTGGCTGCGCTCAAAAATGCCTGAGCCAACTCCTGGCTGCGTGCGTCGGCGCGCACCAAGGCCTGAAAACTGAACGGTGGCATGCCGGCTTGCTGGCGTTCTTGAAGTTGCGAGGCGGCAAACGCTGGGTAATCGTGGCGTTTGAGCGCTTCATACAGCGGGTGGGTTGGATGCATGGTTTGTACCCACATTTCACTTGAACTGGTGATGCTGGCATCGCGCCCGGCTCGACCTGCGGCTTGCATGAGCAGGCAAAACAAGCGCTCTGGCGCACGAAAGTCGCTGGAAAACAACGCGCCGTCGGGGTTGATGGCCGCTACCAGCGTGATGCGCCTGAAATCGTGACCTTTGGCAATCATTTGCGTGCCCACCAGTACATCGATATCACCGGCGTGAACTTGGGCCAGTTGTGACTCCAGTGATCCCTTGAGTCGGGTGCTGTCGGCATCGATGCGGGCAATGCGCACTGCCTGTTCATCTGGGCGTTTGAAGTTAACCAGCAGTTCGGTTAAATGTTCTTCGAGGCGCTCGGTGCCGCGTCCAATCGGTGCAATGTCGTGGTTGCCGCAGGCTGGGCAGGTGCGAGGCACGCGCTCATTAAAACCGCAGTGGTGGCAGCGCAAGCTGCGGTCTATTTTGTGGAAAACCCGGTAGGCGCTGCAGTTGGGGCATTCGCTTTTCCAATCGCAGTCGGTGCACTGCAACACCGGTGCATAGCCACGCCGATTCAAAAAAATCAAGCTTTGTTCGCCTCGTGCAATGCGTGTTTTGATGGCATCGAGCAGCGGTGCAGAAATGATGCAGGACTTGGCCTGGTGGTTCATGTCGACCCGACGGACGTTGGGTAAAACGGCATTGGCGCCAACCCGACTGGGCATGCACAAGCGCTGGTAGCGCCCGCCTTCACTGGCTGGGCGGCTGTGCTGCCAGCTCTCGAGCGAGGGTGTGGCTGAGCCGAGCAACACTTTGGCGCCTTCAAGGCGACCCCGATAAATCGCCAGATCGCGCGCCGAGTAGCGTGCGCCCTCGTGGCTTTTGTAGCTGGGGTCGTGTTCTTCATCGACGATGATCAGTTGCAGGTGCGGCATCGACGCAAACACCGCCATGCGTGTGCCCAACACAATGCGCGCAGTGCCACTGTGCGCTGAGAGCCAGCTGTTGAGGCGTTGCGCCGGACTCATGCCACTGTGCAGCGAAACCACCGCTTGGGCGCCGTAGCGTGCGCAAAAGCGTTCTTTGAAGCGAGCCTCTAGTTGGGGTGTCAGGTTGATCTCGGGCACCATCACCATCACCTGTGCTTGCGGTGTGTGTTGCAGCAGATCAGCGGTGCAGCGCATGAATACTTCAGTTTTGCCGCTGCCCGTGGCACCAAATAACAAAAATGGCCCTGCGTTAGCGTTAAATTCAGCGCTAACGCTTATCTGCTCTGCACTCAGCGCTACGCTATGCATAGCATGTTTGGCCTCAACAGGTGAGGGCGATGCTGTGTTTTTGTCGAGTTTTATAATTTTTTTGGCGAGTTGCATTTCACTCAGGTCGCGCAGCTGCAGCGGCAGTGCTGCCAGTGCAACCTCGCCCACTGATCGCTGGTAGTAGTTGGCGGTGAACCGAATCAGCGCGCGCCAGGCCGAACTCAACGGCGGTAGCTGATCCAGAGCCGTGGTGATGGAGCGCAGCTTTTGTGGGTCCGGCAAGGACTCATAGGCTGTTTCAGGCGCAGTGTCCCACACCACACCCAGCACTTCACGACTGCCCAGCGGCACCCGCACTAGGGTTCCGGCTGCCAGTGCACGGTTGCTTAAATAGTGCAGTGCTGGCGCCATTTGGCTATGCATCGGCGTGTGCAGCACGACGGATATCAAAGTGGGCAAACTGGGCATCGTTTAGGGTGTTTTGTTCAAGTGAACTTGCGAAAAACGCTTTAAGTCATTGATTTTTTAGGGTTTTACGAGTCATTCAGTTTTTCTGTGGATAACTCTGTTGATATGTCACTCTGAAACCCTGCGAAGCCTTATTAATCAAGGCTTTCGTTAGGTTGCCTATAAATAAGGCAAATTTTAAAAACAATATAAATCAATGACTTACGTTAGCTATGGCTTTGCTAGCGAAGTTTTTTGCTGTTCAACAAAATATTGCGCTACGTCAAAGATTTTGTGAATAAGTTACCCCTATTTTTCACGTCAAGGCAGTTAAATAGGCTGAAAAGGTGTTACGCAAGCTGGTTTTTAGCACGCGCCGCGCATTTGCCGTGAATGGTGGTGCACAGCCTGCACCAAGGCGGCAACGTGCTCGGGTTGCGTGTGCTGGCTGATGCCATGACCCAGGTTAAAGATGTGTGTCGGGCCCTCGCCGGTGCCACTGTGTGGTGAGCCAAAGGCATTCAACACCTTGATGACTTCTGCCTCGATTTGCGCGGGTTGGGCAAACAACACGTTCGGATCAAGGTTGCCCTGCAGGGCTTTGCTACCACCGGCAGTGGCACGCGCCTTGGTCAGGTTAACGGTCCAGTCTAGTCCTAGCGCGTTGCAGTCAAGTTGCTCCATTTCGTCGAGCCACAAACCTCCGCCTTTGGTGAAGACGATGCTTGGAATGCGCGCGCCGTCCCAGTTTTTGTGCAATTGAGCGAGTACGCGGCGGGTGTAAGCCAGGCTGAACTCTTGAAATGCACCGTCGGCGAGCACGCCGCCCCAGCTGTCAAAAATCATCACCGCTTGTGCGCCCGCTTCAATTTGTGTGTTCAAGTACAACGCCACGGCATCTGCGTTGATTTGCAGCATTTTGTGCATCAGATCTGGGCGGCTGTAGAGCATGGTCTTGACCAGGCGGTAGTCGTCAGAACCGGCACCTTCGACCATGTAGCAAGCCAGCGTCCAGGGGCTGCCCGAAAAACCAATCAGCGGAACACGACCATTCAGTGCTTTGCGAATCGAGGTGACGGCATCAAACACATAGCGCAGCTTGTCCATGTCGGGCACTTGCAGCCGGGTGACAGCAGCTTCGTCGCGCACGGGGGATGCAAATTTGGGGCCTTCGCCCAACGCAAAGCTCAAACCAAGGCCCATTGCATCCGGCACCGTCAGAATATCACTGAACAAAATAGCCGCGTCAATTGGGAAGCGATCGAGCGGCTGCAAGGTGACTTCGGTGGCAAAGTCGGTGTTAGTGGCCAAGCCCATGAAACTGCCGGCCTTGGCACGGGTGGCGCGGTACTCAGGTAAAAAACGTCCGGCCTGACGCATCATCCATATGGGCGTGTAGTCGGTCGCCTGGCGCAGACAAGCGCGCAGAAAAGTGTCATTTTGTAGCGGGGCGTAAGAGGAGGGAGTGATAGGTGAGTTCATGCCGTAATTGTCGCAGCAAGCGGCCTGCCCTTGAACGCTTGCAGTCAGGTTCTTTGGGTTAAGGTTTGGCAGGCGCAGGCGCTGAGGCAGGCGCTGAGACGGTCATTTTTGGCGCCTTGGGGATCTGCATGGCACCATCTTCGTAGGTGCCGTCATCTGCGTCAGTGTGGCAGGCCGCACAATTGTTTTTGCTCTTGACCAGTGGATTAGCCCAGTCAGAGGCGGCAATTTCGCGGTGTTTATTGACCCAATAGGGGGTTTCGGTGATGCGTTGAGGGGTTGCCTCTTTTGCAACGGATTTGTCAATTTTGAATGCAGCTTCAATCAAATGTTTGTCGGCCGAGTTGTCCACCATGAATTTCAAAACAGCCGCAGTGGTGGGCGCATCAAGACCCAAGTCGGAGCCAAAATGCTTGTCTTGCTCGGCCATCATTTTTTCCCACGAGCGCGCTGGCAGCAGCGCTGGGTAAAACACCGAGTGACAGCTACCGCATTCGTCGCGCCATGGTTTGTTGTCGGCGAGTTGTTTGCCAACAAATTTCACATGAGCCTCTTCTCCTGTGCCGCTTTCAAGTTTGACGTGCCAACCTTGACCGTCAATTTGTCGGTCAATGGCGTAGTAGAACCACCAGCCGGCAAAACTTAACATACCCAGCAGTAGCACGCCGGCAACACCGCGGCGAGCCATGGCTATGGGTGTACCCGGCTCGGCTTGTTTGTAGCCCGTTACCATCGAACGTGCCAAATTTTCTTTGTGCTGCACGCTCTCAACCACCACGCCGGTGATGTGGCCAGCCACCACCAGCAGCATCAAAATGGCACCAGCTTCATGGAGTTTTTTCAAAACTTCAATTTGCGAAAAACTGAACCAACCCGCAGCCAGGCCTTGTTGCTCGTCACCCCCCATGGTGACAATGCCTGCAAAACCAACCACCACGGTCAGCGCGAGCAAGATATAAATGGCCACGCTACCGGTTGGGTTATGCCCCACGTGGCGCGCGGCGTGGCCAGCAACCACTTCTTTCAAATAGGCTATGGCTTCACGCGGGCCAAACCAGAACGTGGCAAAGCGTGAAAAATGGGAGCCCCAAAAGCCCCATAGCACGCGAAAAGCCACCAAACCCAGCATCAGGTAGCCGGCAAACACATGCACCGCGATCCACCGATCGCCATCACTGGTGAGCCAGGCAGTGGCAAAGCAGGAGGCCAGAGTCCAGTGGAACAGGCGAGTGGGAAGATCCCAGATCAGGGTGCGTTGCATGGGCTCTGGCTTTCAGCGGTGAGTGGAAATTGCAGCAAATTCAGCAATGCTGAGGTGCACTTTTATTTTGGAATCTTGATGCTGTGCTCGTCAAAATTGCCTTTTTCAGCGCCTTGGTGACAAGCAGCGCAGTTAGACGGGCTTTTGATCGACTCGCGCTTCCAAACGGCAGGGCTGATTTCGCCGTTGTGCTTGTCCTTGAACCATTTGGCCTCGGTGATGCGAATCGGTGCAGTGCTGGCTGTCCAGCGGTTGGATTCGTACTTGACCAAGTAATTGGTGATTTCTTGGGTGTCTTGTGCCGATATCGAAGCATCGGTGCCAAAGTGCTTATCCAAACCTGACATGAGCTTTTTCCAGGAGTTGGCAGACATCAGACCGGGGGGGAAAGCCATGTGGCAGCCCGAGCATTCTTTTTGCATCTTGGCGTTGACTTCATTGGGCATGACCGGTTTGCCCCGGTCTTCACCGTTGTATTTGGCTTGGGCACCTAACGATGCCACCGCCAAAACGGCGAGTAAGGTGTGTTGAATGAATTTCATCTGCGCCAACCTTATTTAACGGACAAAACGTAAGTCATGAAATCGCCCTTTTCCTGGGTGGTGCAGGCACGTCCCAAGGCGTCGTTGCAGTTGCGTTTGAACCATTTTTCAACTTGGGCAGCATCTGTGAAGCGTTTGGGGTTGGCGCTGGGTGCCAGTGGGTCGATGGGCTTGTTGGTCTTTTCGTGCTTGCCGACACCCTTGGGTGAGGCGGTGTGGCAGGAGGCGCACGAGAGTTGGGTCGGACCCACTGTTTTATAGAGTTTTTCACCAGCCGCTGCACTGAACGTGCCTTTGATTTCAGCCTGGTAGCCATCCAGAATCGGATTGGCAGCGGCAGCAGCGAGGGGCAAAGCCAGAGCCAGGCCGGCCAATAATTGAAAGGTTTTTTTGGTCGTGATCATGGTGTTTCCTTGAGTTGGAGAGAGTTGAAATTATCGAACTTATATAGGAGGCTGTCGAACTTTCGGTGGATCAGCTGCAAACCGACCGCCGCGGCTCATTTTTCACCGTCTTTTTGACCAATAGCGAGGCTAATGGCCTGCAAATCTAGCAAAAACTGTGCTCGCCGGGGTCGATTTTCGCTTCGATGCCGAAGGTTCGACAGCCTCCTAGCGTGGAATTCTGATATTGCGTTCATTGAAATCGCCCTTGGCTGCATCCACGTGGCAAGCTTGGCAGTTGGATGGGCTCTTGACCGCTGTGCGCGCCCAAACATCGGTTGCAATGTGTCTGGTGCCATGCTTGCGGGTGAACCAAAAAGCTTTGGTGCCACGGTTTTCGGGGGGCGCTTCACCGGCATCCAGGGCTGTGGCGTTAAGCCAGTCGGCGATTTCTTTTTGATCAGCCGCCGTCAAGGAGGCGTCAACACCGTAGTGCTTGTCGAGCGTGGTCATGACCTTTTGCCAGGAAGACTTGGGCAGAAAATTGGGGCGATAGGCCATGTGACAGGCCGAGCATTCTTGTTCAGCTTTGGGGATGAGAGGTATAGCCCCAGCAATTTGATCGGCAAACGAAGACGCGCTGGTGAGCGCGATCAAGCTGACAGCGAGGTGTTTGACACAATTCATGGTTTGACTCCTGTTGTTTTAGAACAAGACTTAAGACTAACAGGGCAGTCTTAAGGAATCCTTAGTGCGGGCTTAGGGAATGTCGCCTGAGATCGACAAAATAATTCAGTTGAATATGCTTGTGGCGCTTGCTGAGTATGCGCTAGTAGCTCACAAATTTATAGCTATTCTGCGGCCTTTGTCGGGTCTGAGCTGGCGTCAAACGGTATCACAGTTCGGCCAAAGCTTGGCGCAAAGCGCTGGCCGAAAGGATTTCAGAAAAGAGCACCGGGGCACGTCCGGGCGCTGCCAGCACATACACCGGAACGCCGCTGCGTCCCAGATCTGCCAGAGCTTGGCTAATGGCGGGGTCGCGGCGCGTCCAGTCGGCGCGCAGCAAAACCACTTTTTTGCTGGCAAAGTCCGCCAGCACATCGGTATCGGCGAGTGTCGTTTTTTTGTTGTATTGGCAGGTGACGCACCAAGCGGCGGTAAAGTCAATGAAGACGGGTGCACCACTGGCCAGTAGTTGTTCGGTCTTGCCGGGTGTCCAGGCTTGCCAGATCGGGCTGCTGTTGGTGCTGCTCTGCGCCTCATTTTCTTGCAGTATATTTTGACCTATAGCGCTTGCCAGTAAAGCCAATGCTACTACAGAAAATGTAGCGATTATGCGTCCGCTGCGACCCTGCAGTTGCAGTGCCCAGAGCAGCAGAGCCAAGCCCAGCAATAGCGCCAGCAAAGCACTGGCCCCGTTGATGCCGCTTTGCTGACCCAACACCCACACCAACCAGATGACGGTGGCAAACATGGGGAAAGCCATAGCCTGGCGAAAGGTGTTCATCCACTGACCTGGGCGTGGCAAGAGGCTGGCCAGCGCAGGCGACCAGCTTGCACCCAAGTAGGGCAGAGCCATGCCAACGCCGATGGCTGCAAAAATTGCCAATGCCTGCGGCGTCGGCAAACTCAAAGCCAGACCCAACGAGGCGCCCATGAACGGTGCGGTGCAGGGCGAGGCGATCAGCACCGCCAGCACCCCCGACAAAAAGGCGTTGAGCGATGGATTTTTTGCCTCCAGTGAGGCGATGCTGCTGGGCACAAACTGGCCAAACTCAAACAAACCGGCTAAATTCAGTCCCATCACGGTAAACAGGGTTGCCAAAGCAGCGACAACCAAGGGCGACTGCAGCTGAAAGCCCCAGCCAAGTTGCTCACCGGCACCGCGCAGCGTCAGGATTAGCGCGCCAAGTGCCATGAACGACAGCACCACACCGGCGCTGTAGGCCAGGCCGCTGATGCGCTGGCCACGCGGACTCTCTGCGTGGCGGGTGAAACTGATCACCTTGATGGCCAGCACCGGAAACACGCAGGGCATTAGGTTTAACAGCATGCCGCCCAGCAAAGCTCCGACCAGTGCCGCCCAGAAACTCAGAGAAACGGCCGGCGCAGTGGGTTTCGTTAAAGGACTGGGCATGGTTGGTGCTGAACCCGCAGCGGCTTGGCTTGGCCAGGCGCCGGACACCTTGGCGTTGCTGATAAAGCCCATGCGCTCGCCATCAGCTTGCGCAGCCAACACCAGTGTCATTTCGCCAGGGCTGTTCAGGCGCTGGGGGGAGATCGGCACCCGCGCTGTCCAGGTGGCGTTTTGCCAGCTCTGGCTCCAGCGCGCTGCGGTTTCGATCACCTCGGGATTTTCCGGAAAAAATTCGAGTGTTTTGCTTTGCAGCGTGGCGGGCAAACCGCTCACCGAAAGGTGCAGTGTGTTGCCTTGGATGCTGATGCTGCTTTCACCCTTGAGGGGTTTGGGCGTGAGCTGAAATGCCGCATCAAAATCGGCGGCATTCAAAGCAGTTGACCCCTTAACCGGCAGATTCAACGCAAACTTGCCTTCTTGCGGCACACATTCCTGTTTGCAAACCAGCCAACTCGCCTGCAGTTCGATATCCAGCGTTGATTTGAGCGCCGCCGGCTTGAAGGCTGAGGTGATGTGCAAAGGCACTGGCAATAGCACCGTGCCGTCATAGCCATAGTTGGCCAGGTTGCCGATGGGTATTTTTTTGGGCAAGGGCCAGGCAATGTCGCCCGCTGTGACACCTGCTGGCAAGCTCCAGCTCAGAGTGGTCGGTTGTCCCGAATCGCCTGAATTTTTCCAGTATGTGTGCCATTCGGGCTGATGTTTGAGTTGCAAGCCCAGCCAAACCGTTTTGCCGGCATCGGCACCGTCGGGTGCAAAGGCCAGCAATTCGGCGCGCACAAGCTCATTGCTCAACACTGATTGCAAGCTAATTTGGGCTCCAGCGCTCATGGATAAAACGCAAGTAGCACTAAAAAAAATAGTATTCAGGAGTCGGTCAAATAGGCGCATAGATGGCTCAGAGTGGGTTGGCAGCAGAAAGTTCAAGCTGCTGGGAAAAAACCGGGGGCAGTTTGGTGGGAGCCTTGATGCGCAACTGTTTGTTGACATTTTCTTGGCCAAACACCACCTCGATGGCGTTCACGCTCACGCCAAACAGCGGTGCCAAAAAGCGCACCATGTGGTCGGTGGCTTTGCCATTCACAGGTGCGGCGGTGACGCTGATCTTGAGCTGCGTGCCTTTGGGCTTGCCGATGGCGTCTTTGCTTGCGCTGGGTTTGCCTAATATGTTGAGCACCAAAACATCGTCGTCCCAGGCAAAAAAGCTGTCGCCAGTGATGTTGCGGGGGCGTTTTTGAGTCATGACGGGATGATAACGACCTCTACAATCGCCCGCTTTACCCCGTTGATTGTCATGTCTAATTTACCTGCCTGCCCCCAATGCACTCTGGAAAACACGTATCCTGATGGCGCCAACTATGTGTGCCCCGATTGTGCTTTTGAGTGGCCTATAGCGGCACTGGCTGACGCAGGGGATGTCTCCGACGGCTTGGTCAAAGATGCCAATGGTCAGGTGTTGAGCAGTGGTGACAGTGTGATTTTGATCAAGGATCTGAAGGTCAAGGGGTCATCGATTGTGCTGAAAAAGGGCACCAAAATCAAAGGCATCCGACTGCCTGAAGGCGCTGGCGACCACGAGGTGGATTGCAAAACCGAGCAGGGTGCCTTCATGCTCAAGGCTGAATTCATGAAAAAAGCCTGAGCGGGTAACGCCAGCCATGAGTACGACCTCCCGTTTCTGGGCTGACCTGAGCGCCCAACACTTCGCCGATCTCCAAGCCAGTGGCGAACTGGCGCGCACGATTGCCGTGCTGCCGTTGGCTGCAACCGAGCAGCACGGCCCGCATTTGCCGCTGAGTGTTGACACGGTGCTGGTTGATGGCGTGATCAAGGCAGCTCTGGCGCATTTACAAATGGCGCTACCGGTTTTGTTTTTGCCGACCCAAGCCATTGGACTGAGCCCAGAGCATGCGCGCTTTGCTGGCACGTTGACGCTGAAAAATGAAACCATTTTGCGTGTCTTGACGGACGTTGCGGAGTCGGTGGCGGCATCTGGCCTGAAAAAACTGCTGTTTTTTAATGCGCATGGTGGCAACGTCAGCGTGATGGATATGGTGGCGCGCGATCTGCGGGCGCGCCTGGACATGCTGGTCTACAGCGTGAGTTGGTTCAACTTGCCCCTGCATGATGTACAGGGTCACGATGTGATGACCCGGTTTGCTGCGCATGAGCAGCGCTTTGGCATCCATGCGGGTGACATGGAAACTTCGATGATGTTGGCGCTCGACCCAACCCACGTAGCCATGCAACATGCGCAAAATTTTGTCTCGACAGCGCAAACCCGTGCAGAGCAGTTTGACATACTGGGCAACGGAAAAAGCGCCAAACTGGGCTGGCAGATGCAAGATTACAACCCTGCTGGAGCTGTGGGCAATGCAGCGGCAGCCAGCGCTGACAAAGGGGCTGTCGTGCTGGATGCCGCAGGGCGGGCGTTGGCGCGCTTGCTTGCGCAGCTTGACAGTCTGCCCGCAGACACTTTGGCTGCGCGCACCGACTTTACCCCGCGCTGAGGTGCTCAGAATGGCTGCCTATGATTTGTTGGCCCTTGGTGCGGCGGCTTGCTGGGCTGTGGGCAGTGTCATGTCGGTGACCCCGGCGCGGCACTTGGGTGCCTTTGCCTTTACCCGCTGGCGCATGGCCATGGTGGCGCTGATGCTTTGGAGCGTGGTGGCATTCACAGGCAGTTGGCGCACCTTTGACAGCAGTGCCTGGGGCGTCATGGCTGTGAGTGGTCTGGTGGGCATTTTTATTGGTGACACCGCTTTGTTTTCAGCCATCAACCGGCTGGGGCCGCGCCGCGCTGGTGTGTTGTTTGCAACCCATGCCGCATTTAGCGCAGGTTTGGGTTTTGTGGTGCTGGGTGAGCGCATGAGTCTGCAAGCGCTGCTGGGTGCTGTGCTGACGCTCGCCGGGGTGATGCTGGCGATTGTGCTGGGGCGCCACAAAGACGAAACCCACGCATGGGAGGCCGATCATGGCCATGTTGGGTTGGGCGTAGCGCTGGCACTGGTTGCGGCACTGTGTCAGGCGGTGGGCTCACTCATTGCCAAACCTGTGATGGCTTTGCAGGTTGATCCGGTGATGGCTTCAGCGGTGCGTGTCACGGTGGCGACCTTGGCGCACACGCTGTTGTTGCTGGCAGGCTTTGGCGCAGCGCGTGCCACTCAGGCGCCAACACTTCGCGTGCTGGCGCAAACTGCACTGAATGGCTTTATTGCGATGGGGGTTGGCATGACGCTGGTGCTGTTGGCTCTGGAAAAAGGTGATGTTGGCATGGTGGCGATTTTGTCGTCGGTATCGCCGATATTGGTGTTGCCATTGCTGTGGTTTCAATTGGGCAGAGCACCAGCGCTGCCGGCCTGGCTGGGTGCCGGGTTAACGGTGCTGGGAACTGTGTTGCTTTTGAGTCGCTGAGTGCGCGCTTTTAAGATGACAAACTTGTCATTCAACGCGTGGCTGTGCTGTCATGCTGAACCAAGATACTGACGCAGATTCAACTTTTATTCCGGGGTGATGCATGAAAAAATTATGCTTTTTGTTAGGCCTATCGGCTGTGCTCATGGCGGCCAGCGCGCAGACTTTGCCACAAGCGCCAAATCCGCTACCCGTGCACGTCCAAAGTCCCAAAATCGTCAACAGCTATCAGTGGACGTATCGACACATCGATTTGAACAAAAACGAAGAAACCGAACGTTATACCCAGGTGTTTGAATCTGAACGCGATGGTTACTGGACTGTGCAGTGGATGATTCTGAGCGCCAGCGACGTGAATCGCATTGGCACCACGCCAGAGCGATTTGAGTCAGCAACCCAGAGCTTTGCTGACCCGCGTTTGACGGGGCATCACGAACCGCTGAAATTTCCGCTGAGCATTGGCAAAACCTGGTCTTTCAAATACCAATACCAAAGCAAACCTGGCTCGCACGTGGATGTGCAGCAAAGCGCAGTCGTTAAGGGTTGGGAAACCGTCACGGTTCCGGCTGGCACCTTTAAAACCCTGCGTGTTGAGCACGCCGGGTGGTACACCGCCACGGAGGGTAGCAGGCGCTGGCGTGGCCGGATATCCGAGGTGTATTGGTATGCGCCCGATGCCTTGCGTGTGGTGGCCAAAGAATACCAAGACACCCGACCTTCGGGCTCAACCTGGGAGCACCACCGCGATGAGTTGGTTGACTGGCGTTGGTGGTAGCGCTTGGACAGTGGCGCTGTTTGAATAGGTTTGAACCGTTCGCCCTGAACTTGGCCGGTCGTGAGCTTGACGAACGGTCGAAGGGCTTCGACAGGCTCAGCCCGAACGGAAAGTTATACAACATCGGACCGGATTAATAAGCACGAACGGGCGAATACACGTTAAGGTGAACCCTCTAAAATATTTTGTTGCAGTGCAGCATAAACAGTGATGAGGGCAACGGGTTTACCCTATAATTCAAACCATGCTGCAGTGCAACATAAATCCAGGAGATGAATGTTGAGCAGCAAGTTAACCCAACTTTCAAGGAAATACCATGTTTATTACTGCTGACCAAATCTCTGCTACCAACAAAACCAATCTGAACGCTGTTTTGGGTTTGTCGAACAAAACCTTTGCTGGCTTTGAAAAGCTGGTTGAATTGAACCTGGCCGCAGCCAAGGCGCTGGTGAAAGAATCGATCGAGCACACTCAAGCCCTGCTGTCGGTCAAAGACATCCAGCAAGCGCTGGCTCTGCAAACCAGCTTTGCTGCCCCCAGTGCTGAAAAAGCGGTTGCTTATGGCCGTCACGTGTATGGCATCGCTGTTGAAACCAGTGCCGAGTTCACCAAAGCCCTCGAAGGAAAAGCTGCTGAAGGCCAAAAAGCATTGGGTCAAGTGATGGACAACATGACCAAAAATGCACCAGCTGGCTCTGAGTCGGCAGTGGCTGTGCTCAAGAGTGCCATGGCTTCTAGCCAAAGCGCCATCGAATCAGCTCAAGCTGCTGCCAAGAAAGCCCTGCAAATGGCTGAAGGCAACCTGAACGCTGTGACCGAGCAAGCGCTCAGCGCCGCCGCAGCTGTGGGCAAAAAAGCATAATCGACCAGCCATTTTGCTCCGACAAAAAAAGCACCTTCGGGTGCTTTTTTTATCTCGGTCTGCCGTGTCTCAAGCGTGGCTGATCCAGTTGTTAAATTCAGAGCTGTCCAGATGCGGTAGTGTGTTGTAGGTTTGTAATGCGTAGCGTTTTGGGCTGAAAACCAGCTCGCTGATGGCGCTGTTGCGCAGGCGCATATTCAGCTCGACCGTGCTTTCGGGTGGGGTTTGCAGCACGTGGCTCAAAATGCAGGCGATTGGCCCGCCGCTCGAAATCAGCAAAACCTGCTCTGCACCACTTTGCTGAATGTGCGTGAGCACATCAACCACCCCCTGCCGAAAATCGATCCAGCTGGGCATGCCCAAAGGGGCAGTTTTGCCATGCATCCACAAAACCAGACCTTGACGCAGTAGCAAAAAATGCTGGCGGTAGCCCTCGGGCGTGCTCGGCTTCAGCAGCGGTTCGGAGTGAGTGGCGCCAATCACTGCCGCGCTGTCGTATTCGTTGAGACCCGGCCATTGCACCGTGTGCAAGGGCGTGTCCATGCCCTCGCTGATACCGGCTAGCGTTTGGCTGTGGCGGCGCAGTGTGCCACTTAGCACGGCATCGAAGCTGATTTTTTTGCTGGAAAGATAACGCCCGAGTTGGAGACTTTGGCGCTCGCCCATGTCGCTCAAATGGTCGTAATCATCAGCCCCCAGAGAGGCTTGAGCATGTCGGACAAGATAAAGGTTACCCATTGATCCGTTTATACCGTAGTTCGCTTGCAGCTAGCGGACAGCTGATTTTGCTCCTAAAAACAAAGCTGCTCATGCTTGCTGTGCTTGCGCTAGCGGTCATTTTCATCAAATAAAAAGTGTGCTGTTGATGCTGCTTTGAGAAGCATCACCTGCCCAACTCTGTCCGTCCGAACACGCTTCGATGTGAATTTGGACGAATTCTTCTAAGCCAGTTCTTTGCGCTACAACGCAGTTGGCGGGAACCAGTGAGTCGGCCAAGAGCCACTCGGTCAAACTCTCAGTCAGGCTGCAGTTTGCCGGGTCTGCGTTGCGACCCTGCACCTCAGCAAAAGCGCGCACGTGCACGACTGGCGTGGCAACTGCGTCGGAAAGCGCCACTGAGCGTGCCCCAAATGCACGCGCTTCGCGGTTCGATCTTGCTATGAGTTTGCTAGTGGTTGGTGCTTCTTCAATGGACACGACAGCCACTTTTATGCCTAAATTTGCGAGTGCCATAGGGTCGGGTTTGAGCGCAAACATGGTTGGCTGATGCTGCACCAGTAAAACCAACCAGACGGTCCCGTTGTCGAGCACTTGACTGGCGCGAAGCTGCGAATTATCCAGCCCCAAAATGAGCAATACTGGTCTCAGCAAACTGGCATCTGGCGCATAACGTTTGCGTGGCAGTGCAGCAAAAGCCAGTGGTTCAGTCAGGTAAGGCGCATCGGTGAATACGTCGACCGGACAAAACGGGCCGATTTTCATGGGTTTAGCTTTTCAGACTGAATGCATAGTTCTTTATTGCCAGCGCCAGCGCTGCTACGCCCCGGTGAATTTCATCAACGCTGGGAGTGACAAAACTCAGACGCAGGGTGCGCAAGTCGCCATGCTCGGCATAAAACGGCGCTCCGGGCACAAAAGCCACACCTTGCGCAACAGCAAACGGCAATAAATCAACGGCATTCATGCCTTGGGGCAGGCGCGCCCACAAAAACATGCCGCCTGCGGGTGAGTTCCAAGTCAACGAGGCGTCGGCTTGGTTGGTATTCTCTGCAAAGGCATGCGTAAGGGCTTGCAACATGGCATCGCGCTGTGCTTTGTAAAGTGCGCGGATGGTGGGCACATGGCGGTCTAAAAAACCGCCTTTCATCACTTCGGTGATCATGCGCTGGTTAAAGCCCGGACTGTGCAGATCTGCGGCTTGCTTGGCTTGCAGCAACTTAGGGTAAACCGCTTTGGGCGCCACCACAAAACCCAACCGCAAACCCGGCGCCAACACTTTGGAGAACGAACCCAGATATATGCAGCCATCCGGATTGCGTGCAGTCAGGGGTGCCGGGGGCGGGGTGTCAAACCACAAGTCGCCATAGGGGTTGTCTTCAATCAAGGGCAAGCCACGCTCGCCGGCCAAAGCGCTGAGAGCCGTGCGACGCTGCTCCGACATGGTGCGCCCGGTGGGATTTTGAAAGTTGGGTAGCACGTATAAAAACCGTGCATCGCTGGCTTTTTCAGACAAGTCGGCGATTTCGACCCCGTGCTCGTCGCTGGCAATGCTGACCACTTGCGGTTCCATTGGAATAAAAGCCATCACAGCGCCCAAATAAGTGGGCGACTCGACCAGAATTTTGCTGCCAGAGTCAATTAGCACCTTGGCCACCAAGTCGAGCCCCGGCTGGCTGCCGGTGGTGATGAGCACCTGAGCTGGGTCGACGTTCCAGGGCAGCATGTCAGCGACCATCTCGCGCAGTGGCGCAAAACCCTCGCTGGCAGCATATTGCAAAGCCCCAGCGGGGTCGTCGCGCAGAACTTTGGCACAGGCGGCCTCAAATTCGGCCACCGGAAAAGTTTTGCTGGAGGGCAGCCCACCCGCAAAACTGATGATGCCGGGTTTTTCGGTGACCTTGAGGATTTCTCGGATCACGGAGGGGTTCATTTTGGCGGCGCGTGCGGCCAGTTTCCATGGATTTGAATGTGTCATGATTTTTTGGGAACAGCAATTAAGGGCGCAGCCAGCCCTAAGGAGCCAATTGCCACCTGTGGATGGCACTGAGCAGTCGCTTTCGCGCTCAAAATGTAATCATCCAGGCAGCGGTGATGACAAGCACAACGGCCATGCTGCGGTTGAACCAGCGCAAGCGCAGTGCAGAGCCGATTGAGTCGACGTAAGGGCCACCCAGCCATTCGCGCAAATAGGAGCCAATGCTCGCGTAGGCCAGATTGCTGCACAGGCCAAACAGCAGCATCAAAGGCAGAATGATGGTCAGCCGCTCATAAGCATCGGCACGCCCTGCCAGCCAGCCAGCCACCACGGTCAGTGCCAGCATCCAAGCTTTGATGTTGAGAAACTGCAGCAGCACACCTTGCCAAAAAGTAACGCTCAGCTGGTTCGTATTCAGCGCAGACAGTGCGTCGGTGTTAAATAACTTAAACGCCAGCCAGAGTAAATAGCCGACACCCAGCACCTGAATGCCGAACCGTGCAGCAGGCATCGCCACCACGGTTGCACCCAAACCACCGGCACATAAAATAAACAGCAAGCCCCAGCCCACCGGAACCGAGACAACAAAGGTCAAAGCGTGGCGCAGACCCAGGTTGGCAGCCAGTGCCGTGGATAAGGTGGTGTTGGGGCCAGGGGTGAAGCTAGTAACGGTGCAAAGAACCAGCAGGGAAGTCAATTCAGCATTGCTCATGGGGGAAACAGGTTCTCAGTCAGTGCGATTGTGTTGATTCTAATCACCACCGCAACGCTTCAGGAATTCTGAAATTGGCGATTTGCGTATCCCTCAAAAGTCAATTACTGTTTAGCCAAGGTGTTCAGTAGTGCTTGGTTGATGGCTTCCTGATCCAGCTCGTAGCGATCGCAAACGGTGTGGGCGAGGCTGGCTTGTTCGGACTCCATGGCGCAGGCCATTTCGAGAAAAGCTTGATAGGGCCCACCTAGTCCCAGAATGGCATTTTTGATGCGCTCCGGCAGGGGGATGCTTTTGAGTGCGTGGGCTAACGAGTCGCTCACCAGCAGATCGATTTGAGATAGCAGACCACAAAGGTAAAGCTCGCGCTTGAGCGCCAGTTCTTCTCCGGTGTGCAGCATCTGCGCCATCAGTTGTGCGCGTAGCACCATGCTGCTGTGAATGGGTCGCAGGTTCAGATCATGGGTGTTGTGCAAGCGTTGTTCAATGAGCCAGCTGCGGGTGCGTCCCAGACCCAGCACCATCAGACCTTGACGCAGCGAAGCGATGTCGTGTTGCAAACCCAGACTGGCTGAGTTGGCAAAGCGCAGATAGAGAAAACTCAGCAGAGGGTCAAGCCCGAGGCAGCGCTCAATGTCATCCATCGAGGTATCGGCTTCAATGGCGCGCAGTAGTCGGTTGATATTGTCGTGCGCAGGGTACAGGTTGCCTAGGCGATAGCCGTGCAGGACATCTTCAGCAGGCCAACCCAGCAAAGCGCTGACGTTTTGTTGGTCTAGACAATGCTCAAGCAGTGCCCGACTGGCAACTCCGGCATAAAACTGGTTGGCCAGCACTGGGCTGAAAATCGGGCGAGTTTCGGTTTGCGCCGTGGTTTTGCGCTGCTGCAACCCGGCACGCAGCCCGGTCAAGGCTTCTTCAGGGCTCAGATAGTGGATTTGTCGGGCAAAGTAGGCTGTTTGGATGGGCTGGAGTCTTTCGCCAGGCTCGCCGCGCCAGACCAGTTGTAAGCCGCGGCGTTGAGCGCTGGCTAATTGCTCGGCGATGTCGGGTCGCTCCAGCATGGCTTGCGATAGTTCGAGTTGCGCCAAATGCGCTGGCAAGTGCTTGAGCAAGGCGCTGAGCAAGGGAGCATCGCTGCTCGCCAAAAGCAGCGGTGGTGCTGTGCTTGGCCACGCCGCGCTGAGCGTGCTGAGCAGATGCTCCGCTTCGAAAGCGCTGGCGCTGTGCGGCCGAATGTGCAAGCGCACACCAGCAACCTGGCGTTTGGCGTTCCAAAATAATTGGTAGGCGAAGGAAACATCGTGCAGCACACCGGCGGCCATGATGGGTTAGCCTATGTAGTTGAAGAGCGAGAGTTTTTGCACTTGGGCATAACTTTGCAGCGCGGCCTGGTAACCGGTTTGTTGGTTGTTGAAATCAGAAATGGCTTGCAGCATGTCGAGGTCTTGTGCGCGCGAACGGTCGGTTTCGAGTTGCACGTTACGGCTACTTTGGTTGGCCGTGATGCGGTCAGCGCGGTTGAGCAGATCACCGGCCTGGCCACGCACGGCCGAGATACGCTCCATGCCGATGTCTAGGTTGTAGAGCGCCTGACTCACCGCCTGTGACGCGGTGTTGTTGTTGGTTGCGCCACCAATGTCGCGAATAGCGTTGTCCATCACACTGAATACGCTGGCGCTGGCGCTGATATTAAGTTTGTCGCCGACAACGGGGGTGCCCCTGAGCGAAAAACTCAGACCCGGCAAGCCCGTGATGGTCAAAGCTTGATTGCTCGGGCCGGTGGCAGTGAAGGGGCCAAGGGCACCTGATACCACGGGTGTTTCAGTGACCGTATAGGTTGCGCTGGTGGTGCCTGGTGTGGTGCTTGTATCCACTCCAGTGAATTGGAGGCTGTAGCTGGGGTAGCTGTTGGCAATGCCGGTTGAAGCAGAAGCTGCCGCACTGGTGGCGCTGACCGTGGCTGAATTGCTGACGCTGAAAGGGCCTGTGGACAGGGCATGGGCAGTGCCTGCAGGGACTATGCTGGTGTTGAAGACTTGATCACGCAAAGGCTGGTGCATGAACGCGCCATCGCCGTCGAGCGAGTAGGGGATTGCCACATCACTGCTGGCGAGTTGGCCTGGAAGTCCATTGAATGTGTAGTCGGGCGAGGTAGCAGCTGGCCCTACAAATGGAGCCAATGCGCTGCCCAGGGCACTGAACAGAGGGGCTCCGTTGGTGTCAGTGCGATTCGCCAAAGAAAGAACTTGTTCACGCAGCCCCTGCAATTCGTTGGCGATGGCACGTCGTTCGGCGCTGCTGTTCACCGCATTACCGGCGTTCACCACCAGCTCGCGAAAGCGATTCATGGTGTCGGTCACGTCGCCCAGGGTGCTTTCGGCCAGGACAATTGAGTTGCGCTGAGATTCGAGCGCGCGTTGGTCAGTGGCGATGCGGTTGATGCGCATCAGCGCGCGCTCGGCCGTGGCGGCGTTGGTTGGGTCGTCACTGGCTCGCACCACTTTTTTGCCAGATGTCATGTTTTCTTGCAGCGCTGAGAGTGACGACAGGCGCGAGGTAATGCTGCGCAGCGAGCTGTCGTAGGTGTTGGCGGTGCCGGTTCTCAAAATTGTATTGGCCATGATGATTTGTCCTTTACGCTATCAACGTGCCATGGTTTGAATCAACGTGTCGAAAATGCTTTGCGAAACCTGAATCAGCTTGGCCGAAGCTTGGTAGGCCTGCTGAAATTGCAGCAATTTCGACGCTTCCTCGTCCAGGTTGACACCTGAGATGGCGGTGCGGTCAGTTTCCAAGTTGGCTGCAATCGAACTCGAGACTTGGGTTGCATAGTTGGCGCTTTGCGCACGGATGCCAATTTGCGAGATCATGCTGGCATAGCCATCGGTCAAGACGGCGCCGTCAAACATGGCCACATCGCGCAGATCCATGATGGCCAAGGCGTTGCCAGAATTCAGATTGCGGTATGCGTTCGGTTGGGCGCTCACGGTGTAAGTGTCGCCAGCTTTTGGGGCACCATGCAAAATTAACGACCATTGACTTAAGGGGGCTGTTGCCGGCACGGTGCCTTCTATGCTTTGCCCAGAGGTGTAGTTAAAAGTGCCAGCAACATCGCTGCGTGTGTAAGTGCCCGAGCCAGTGAAATTCAGCGTGACCGGTAGGTTGGTGGGCGGGTTGGAACGAGCGGTTAGCCTGGACTGCTGCAGGCTGCCGGTGTTGGTGGTGCCCATTTGCCCGGCCAACGGACTCGATACGGCGAGCGAGCGAGGGGTTGAAAATTCAGCCTGAATATTGCTGGCAGATGTGCTGAAGGGTTTGATCAGGAAGCGATCGCCCGCATTCGCAGTGCCACTGCTCAATGAAAAATTAAAGCCATCCAGCACCAGCGGATTGGTGGATGCAAAGTCAAATGCCGTGAGTACGCCATCCGAGCGGCGTGTGATGGTGCCGGTGGTGCCGCCAGAGAAATTCATTTCGTAATCGGAGCTGGCTAATTTGCTGCTGTCGGCAATGCTCAATGCCATGGCCGCAGTTCCCGTATTCAGGATTGCGGGTGCACTTGGGGGCATGATGTTGTTGGTGGTGAAGCTGGTTGGGGTAAACAAATTGCCGCCCACGTTGCCATCCAAATCCACCCCCAATCGATGCTGCGCGTTCATCGCCGTGCTAACCCCTAGGGTGATGCGACCCAGCAGGTTGCGGGCTTCGTTGAGGTCGCTATTTTGAAAACGCAGCAGCCCCGAAATTTCTCCGCCTGCCAGGCTGACTTCATCGACCAACTGTTGCTGTCCATTTCTGTTGATCAGCAGTTTGCTTTTCAGGGGGTCGTTGAAATCGTCAGATCGCAGGCTAATGGGTGAAGCGCTGTTGCCCAGCACCAGTGCCTGGCTGCCACCAATAAAAACACCCACACTGCCATCGCTGTTGTTGATGGAAGTGGTTTGGACGTAGCGATTGAGTTCGCGCACCAGTTGATCTCGTTGGTCGAGCAAGTCGTTGGGCGACTGACCGCTGCCAAGCGTTTGTGAGATGCGTTCGTTGATACTGGCAATTGATTGAGCCAGGGTGTTGGCCGCCGTTATTTTTTGATCGAGTTCCTGTGTCACCCCTAATTGCAGGTCGTCGAGACTTTGCGAGGCCCTGCGCATGCGCGATGCGGTTTCGCTGACACGGGTGAGTGCCACGGCGCGCGCGGTCAGGTCGGTGGGTGCATTGGCAACATCCGAGAACGAATTCAACATGTCGCTGAGTGCGGCACCCAGCGCGCTGGAGCCACCTGGAAAAATTTCTTCGAGTAAACGCAGTTTGTCTGATCGTGCCGTATCGCCCGCACTGGTGGCGCCAGCCAAAGTGGCTTGACGGGTTAGAAATTCGCTGTAATTGCGCACAATGGTTTGCACATCGACACCCTTGCCAATGTAGCCACCACCAGTGAACTGGCCTTCAACGGTTTGCAATACAGCCGACTGGCGCGAATAGCCAGCGGTGTTCACGTTGGCAATGTTGTGCCCCGTGGTTTGCAAAATGGCCTGATTGGCCATCAGCGACCGGGTGGCAATGTTGAGTACGCCGCTCATACGTTTTGCGCCACAACTTGCGTACGCTGCTGCAGACGCTGGGTGGCTTCAATAGCGCGGCTGAGTTTGGCCGCATAGTTAGGATCCGTCGCGTAGCCGGCTTTTTGCAGGCTGCTGGCAAAAGCCAGGGCGGAGCCATTTTTCAGATCCACCTTGGCGTAACGTGGCGATTGGGTCATCAAACGTGCATAGTCCCGAAACGAGGCGTCGTATGAGTCATAAGCGCGAAATTTGGCAACTCGTTTTTCAGCGACGCCGTTGACAAATTCAGTGGTGGTAACTTCGGCCACTTTGCCCTTCCAGCTCGGGTCAGCCTTGATCCCAAACAAGTTGAACGAGGGTTTGCCGCCGCGCATTTTGATCTCGTGCTGACCCCAGCCGGTTTCGTGGCCGGCCTGACCCACCATGAAGCTGGCGCGGATACCGGTTTCTTTTTCAATCCGTGCAGCCGCTTCGGTGTGCCGTTCGACAAAATTGCTTTGGTTGACCGTGGGTTTGGGCGCGTTTGCGCGGTAGGCGGCTAATGAAGAACTTTTTCCCATTGCGCCTAGTGTGGCTGGCACCTTGCTGGTGTCGAGCGCCTCGGGTTTTAGCCCCATCTGGCGCGACAGTTGGGCGGCAATCATCTCTGACAGCCCACCAGGCTGACCTGACATTTGCACGGCAAATTGTTGGTCGAGCAAGTCTGTTCCCAGATTGCTGCCGGGGTTGTCCAGCATGCCCGATTTCATGGTGGCTTCGCGCATGCTCTTGATCAATTCGCGCATGAACAGCGATTCAAATTGTTTGGCGGTTTCTTTAATGGAGGCAGGGTCGCTTTGACCCGCCTGCATTTTCAGCCGATTCAGTGCGCCGGCATCAGCCGCCAGAGACTGATTGATGCTGCTGGTTTGACCGAGGCTCATCAGATCACCTCCAGTTCGGCATTCAGCGCACCGGCTGCCTTGATCGCTTGCAAAATCGCCAACAGGTCTTGCGGTGTGGCGCCGAGCGAGTTGAGCGCGCGTACCACATCAGCCAGCAGTGGGGCAGGGGGCAGCTGAATCAACATGCCGGGTTCGCTTTTGATCTGGATGTCAGTTTTTTCTGTGACGGTGGTTTGGCCGCCCGAAAGTGCATTCGGTTGGCTGACATTGGGTGTCGAGCTGATGCTGATGGACAAATTGCCGTGCGCAATAGCACAGGGGCCGAGCGTGACGGACTGATTCAGCACGATCGAGCCGGTGCGTGAGTTGATGACAACTTTGGCCGAAGGGATGGACGACTCGAGCGGAAGCTCCTCGAGTTCAGCCATGAAGTTGACGCGATCATCTGGAACCATGGGTGCCTGGACTTTGATGGTGCGACCATCCAGCGCTTGTGCAGTGCCTGCGCCAAAGCGGTTGTTGATGGCTTGAGCAACCTTGCGCGCTGTCTGGAAATCGCTCGCTTCAAGCCCCAGAATCAGGTTGTCGCCTTGTTGCAGCGGGGTGGCTACGCTGCGCTCGACTTGGGCGCCGTTAGGAATTCGTCCAGCGCTTAAATGGTTCACTTGAACCTTGCTCCCGCCCGCTGAAGCACCCGCTCCGGCAACCACTAGATTGCCCTGTGCTAAGGCGTAAATTTCGCCGTCAGCCCCCTTGAGTGGGGTTGTGATCAGCATACCGCCTTTGAGCGATTTGGAATTGCCCACTGACGACACATTCACATCGATGGCTTGTCCAGGGCGGGCAAAGGCTGGCAATTGTGCTGTAACCAACACAGCCGCGACATTTTTTAATTGCAGCTGCGAGGCCGAGGCAATGGGCAGGGTAATGCCCAGTTGCTGCAAGTAGTTGGTGATGCCTTGAGATGTGTAGGGCATTTGGGTGGTTTGGTCACCGGTGCCATCCAGGCCAACTACCAGCCCGAAACCAGTTAACTGGTTGGTGCGCACGCCTTCAACGCTGGCAACTTCCTTGATGCGCGCAGCTTGTGCGCTACCCAGTATGAGTGTGCTGAAGCAGACGAGCGCAAGAAGTCGCCATGCGGTATGGAAACTGATTGCTGACAGAAATGGTGTGTTGGCAGAAGCGTGCATGATGTTTAACCCTCGGCACAATTCTGCTCAACTTTAGAAAGGTAGAAAGCTGAAAAAGAACCGTGTTAACCAGCCAACTGTTTGCGCTTCAGCCTGCGCCCCACGTCCTTTGGACTCCATGCGGGCATTGGCAACCTGGGTTGAGTTGATTAAATTGCCGGGTTGGATCAGGTGCGGATCAACAGTTCCTGAAAAACGCATGACATCCACGTTTTGGTTGATGCCGATCTGTTTGTCACCCGCCACCAGCAGATGGCCATTGGGCAAAACATCAATCACTGTGGCCGTAATGGTGCCGTAGAAGGTGTTCGCGCTTTCGGTGCCACCTTTGCCAGAGAAGTCGTTAGCTGAAGCCGTGTCGGTTTTTAGGTTGGCCATGTCCAGCGGCGACAGTGTTGGAAACGCCGTCACCGAGGTGGAGCCCGTGGTTGTTCGATTGGCGGTGGATTTGGACACCTGGCTGGCAGTGACCTTTTCAATGATCTGGATCGTAATGTTGTCCCCCGCCACGCGAGCACGGGCGTCTTCAAACGCGGGGCGGTAGCTGGCTTTCTGAAACAGGCTGCCCGAGGACGGGCTTTTCACGGGGGCTACAGACGCAATCGGTTGTGCTGGTGGCGGCGCAGGAAAATCCACGCTGACCGTTTGTGGCAACGAATTGCAGCCCACCATATTGCCTGCTAAAAATACGCTGCTGAGCAATATACACAAGCGTGAGAGGCTATATTTATGATAGTGACCATGGTGGCTCATGATGAACTCCTTGGGTTACAGTTGACCTAGCTTTTGCAGCATCTGGTCGGAGGTTTGAATGGCTTTGGAGTTCATCTCGTAGGCGCGCTGGGTCTGGATCATGGTGACCAGCTCCTGCACCACGTTGACGTTGGACGTTTCCACAAAGCCTTGCATGAGTGCGCCCATGCCGTCGGCTCCGGGTGTGCCAGCGGTGGGTTGGCCCGAGGCCGCACTTTCAGCAAACAGATTTTGTCCAAGTGGCGTGAGTCCAGCCGGATTGATAAAACGCGCCAGTGCAATCGAGCCAATGCTTTGTGGCGTTGCCGTGCCGGGAATGGTGGCTGTGACAATACCGTCGCCCCCAATGGTGACACTGGTTGCATTCGGTGGAATCGTGACGCCATTGGCCACAGGCAGGCCAGTGGCCGTGACCAGTGCGCCAGCAGCGTTAACCTGAAAAGAGCCGTCTCGCGTGTAACTGGTGGTGCCGTCGGGCATGGTGACCTGAAAAAAACCGTCACCCTGAACGGCCACATCTAGCTTGTTGCTGGTTTGCTGCAAATTGCCTTGGGCAAACGAGCGACTGGTGGCGACCGTGCGCACACCCAGGCCAATTTGCAAGCCGGTTGGCAACTGCGACTGCTCGGTGCTGTTGGCTCCCACCTGCCGCAGGTTTTGGTACATCAGGTCTTCAAATACAGCGGTGGAGCGTTTGAAGCCATTGGTTGAGACATTCGCCAAGTTGTTGGAAATAACATCCAGCTGCATTTGCTGGGCTTCCATGCCTGTTTTGGAGATCCATAGCGAGTTAATCATGATGCTTTCCTCAAAATTGATGAGTCGTTAGTCGAAAGTTGGTCGTTGGTAATTGGTAGCTGATAGTGAATGGATTTGATTTTTCTAATAACTACAAACTAATAACTAACCACTCTTTATCCCTGCATGCTCAGCAGTTGTGCTGCGGAGCGGTCATTGGCTTCGGCGGTTTGCATGAGCCGGGTTTGCGCTTCAAACTGGCGCCCGGCCTGAATCATGTCAACCATGGTTTCAATCGCGTTGACGTTAGAGCCTTCAATGACACCCAATTGCAGTCGGGCTGCTGGGTCGCTGGCAAGGGGTTCACCCGAAACGGTGCGAAAAAGCCCATCGGTGCCGCGTCGCAGCGGGTCTTCCGGCGTGGGGGTTGCCACTTTGAGTCGCCCGATGCCCGTTGCAGGTTGTTTGCCGACTTTGGCACTCAATATGCCATCGATTCCCAAAGTGACTTCGGCACCTTGCGGCACATTGATGGGTGCGCCGCCATCACTCAATACGCTAAGCCCGGTGTTGGTGAGCAGCGTGCCGGTGTTGGAAACTTCGAAAGAGCCATTGCGTGTATAAGCTTCGGTACCATCGAGTCCTTGCACGGCGAACCAGGCGTTGCCGGTGGTCATGGCATCCATGGCACGTCCAGTGCGCTGCGGGGAGCCTGGCGTGTCTAGAAAACCAGGGGTGGCTTCAATCGCCATCACTCGGGTGGTGGCACCGTCGCCCCGCACGGGAACAGACCGGTAGGTGTGCAGCTCGGCACGAAAACCGTTGGTTGACACATTGGCCAGGTTATTTGACAAAATGGCCTGGTGGTGTGCGGCCGCATTGGCGCCGGTCATGGCGGTGTAAATCAGGCGATCCATGGTGCGTCCTTATCCGGCAGATTCGGTCAGACCCGGTTAACGTAAGTTAACCAGTGTGGACATGATCTGATCCTGGGTTTTGATGGTTTGCGCGTTGGCTTGGTAAGCCCGCTGCGCTGTCATCATGTTGACCAACTCAGAGGTCAGGTCAACGTTTGACTCTTCCAAAGCGCCCGAGCGCAAAACGCCAAACTTGCCAACACCCGGTGAACCTTGCACGGCCAATCCGCTCGCGTAAGTGGAGGCCCATGCATTGCCACCCAGCGGTGTTAAGCCCTGAATGTTGCGAAAATCAGCCAGTGCGACCTGGCCGGAGGTCTGGGTTTGTCCGTTCGAGTAGCGCGATGTAATCACGCCGTCTGTGCCGATGTTCACGCTCACCAGTTCGCCCGCAGCGTAGCCGTCTTGCGAGAGGTTCGATACCGCAAAAGCAGAGCCAAATTGGGTGATTTTGGTGATGTCGATGGAGGCCGTGATATTGGGCGTCACGACCGAAGGTGTGGTCACCGTCAAGGTGGGGGAAGTAACGGGCGCAACCAGTTTGCCTGACGCATCGAACTGCATCTGAAACACCGGTGTGCCGCCAGTGGCAACGTCGTAAACGTCCCAGTTGTCCGTGGTGGTTGATGTAACACGCTCAAAATAAAGACTCATGGGCACTTGGGCTCCCTGCGAGTCGTAAACGGTCAGCGATGTGCCATATGTCGTGCGCGGAGTGGGGGGCGTAAGACTAGCCGCAACCGGTGCACGGGCATCCAGGTTGAATTCGGCGAGCACGGCTGTTGTGGCACTGGCGGCAATGGGTGCGCTGGTGGGAAGTTGCAGGGTTTGCGCACTCACGCTGGTCGGATTGCCGACCTTGTCGGTGGGGTAGCCCATCAGGTTGGCACCGGTTGTGTTTTTGATGTAACCGTCTTTGTCGAGTTTGAACGAGCCGTCGCGGGTGTAAGCCAAGGAGCCATCGGGCTGCGTCAATTGAAAGAAGCCACTGCCGTTGATGGCGACATCGAGGGTGTTGCCTGTGACGGTGATATTGCCTTGACTGAACTGCTGTGAAACTGCATTGACGGCAACGCCGATACCGGCGCCATAGCTTCCGCTGCCCCCTAATGTGGCGGCAATGAGGTCTCCGAATTCGGCACGTGATGATTTCATGCCGGTGGTGTTGGCGTTGGCAATGTTGTTGCCGATCACGTCTAGGCTGCGACTGGAGGCACTCAGTCCTGATAGGCCGGTTTGGAATGACATGATGAGTTCCTTTTAGACAAAATAATTTAGAGAATGGCTTTGATTGCGCTGTAAGCGACGGCCGGACGGTTTTCCAGTTGTACCGACATGGCACCCGCTTCGCTTCCAACCGAGGCAACATTGGCACGTGCCAAGCTGGTGCTGGCGATGGTTTGCCCACCCAAGGTGGCTGAAACCTTGAAGCTCGGGTTACCGCTGTAGTTGTAAGCAGCGGCATCCCAGTCGAAGTTGTGGCGACCTGCTTCGAGAGCGCCCAGATTGATCGTGTCAATCACTTGGCCTCCCGGAGAGAGGATGTCGACTTTGACGGATTCGGCGCGTCCGGCCAAATCGATGGCACCACCGGCTTTGCCGTTGTTGATCGTCAAGCTGGCGCTTTCAACCAAAACATCATGGCCGACCATGCTGGAGCCCTGTAGCACTTGCAGGGCTGTGAACTGCTCGGCCATGCTTTTCAGCGTGTCGTTGACCTGCTGAATGCCTGTCACCGTGTTGATTTGAGCCATCTGACTGGTCATCTGCGCGTTATCCAGCGGGTTCATGGGGTCTTGATTGTTGAGTTGTGCTACCAATAGCTTCAAAAAACGGTCTTGTGCCGCATTCATGTCGCTACTGGAATTGGCCGTGCTGGTCGAACCTGTTGTAGCGGCTGTTGTGTTGGTATTGAGGCTGGAGGTGGTGGCGCTGATCATGGCAATGTCCTGGTTATTGACCCATTTGCAGCGTTTTGAGCAGCAGGGTTTTGGCGGTATTCATGACTTCGACGTTGTTTTGATAAGAGCGCGAGGCCGAAATCATGTTGACCATCTCTTCGACCGGATTCACGTTCGAGTAGCTCACATAGCCTTGAGCATCTGCCGAAGGATGGTTCGGGTTGTGCACTCTTTTGAAGGGTTCGTTGCTTTCGCTGATGCCATTGACTTTGACGCCTGCTGTGGCATTGTTGCCCATGGGAACGGTCTGAAAAATGACTTGACGACTTTTGTAAGCTTGGCCATCGGGGCCCGCCACTGCATCGGTGTTGGCCAGGTTGCTCGCCACGACGTTGAGGCGCATTGACTGCGCGCTAATGGCACTGCCTGAAACGTTGAAGATAGAAAACATGGACATGGTGTCACCTTATGTGCGGTTTATTGACCCTGAATGGCGCTCAAAATAGTTTTTGACTGTCCGTTGATGAAACGCAGGGTCGACTCATAGCGCACAGAGTTATCAACAAAACTGGCCCGCTCACGGTCCAAGTCAACACTATTGCCATCCACACTGGGCTGACTTTGGATGGTGTAGGCAGGCGTACCGGTGCCGCCGAGTTGGCTGTTGATCGCGCTTGGAACTGCGATGTGGGCGGCGTGCGTCGTTGCTGTTGCTTGATTGAATTGCAGGCGATTAGTGCCTTGTCCTAATTCACTGGAACTGGTCTGTGTCGAGGCAATCAGTGCTTCTTTGAATTTAATGTCACGCGCAACGTATCCGGGGGTATCAGCATTGGCAATGTTGCTAGCAATGACGCGCTGGCGCTCTGCCCGAAGCACTAAAGCTTTGGCATGAATATCCAGACCGCTGGTCAAATTGGCAAACATTAAATACCTCGAATTTCATTGGCTGGCACATGTCAGAGGCGCAGCACTTGAGTTGGTTTCGAGTGATTATGAAAAGCCTCTGCATTTTCTAAACCCCAAATACAGGCAGTAAAACGGCTTAATTGCAGAATTTGCTGCGCGCTGGCATGCGTACAGTCAAGTTGATTACTGGAGTGTCATCATGATTTTTGCGCAGACCCTGTTTCTCCGATGCATGCGCATGCTGTTCGGCTTGCTGGCTTTTTTGAGCGTCATGCAGGCACAGGCGCAGGTCGGGGCAGATGTTTCTGCCCGCGCTCGCGCTTGGTTGGATGCAACCTTGTCATCGGGGATGCAAGTGAAAGGTTTGCCCTTGCGTCTGGAGGTTTCGCTGGGCGACCTTGATGCACGTCTGCAGCTTGCACCGTGTGAACGGATAGAGCCTTATTTGCCGGTTGGAACGCGTTTGTGGGGTAAAACGCGTTTAGGGCTTCGCTGCGTACAAGGGCTGAGTAAATGGAATGTTTTTATGCCGTTGACCGTGAAGGCTTTTGGGCCTGCTTGGGTGATTCGAGATCAAGTTCCATCGGGCGTGGTTTTGACAGAATCCGATGCCATGGCGGTTGAGGTGGATTGGGCCGAGCTAAATAGCCCGATCATTGCTGAGCGCGCTGATTGGCTGGGACAAACTGCCACTCGATCATTGAGCACCGGGCAGGCTTTGCGTCAGGATATGGTGAAAGCTGCGCAGGTTTTTCAGGCGGGTGCCCAAGTGCGGGTGCTGGCTTATGGCTCAGGGTTTGAGATTGCCACCAGTGCACAAGCGGTTTCTGCGGGAGTGCTTGGACAAATGGCGCGAGTTCGTATGGACAACGGACGAATCATGGCCGGTGTGGTTTTGGACAGCCGCACGGTAAGGATGGCTTTGTGATGTTATTAGATTTTTGTAAAATAAGGTTAAAGTCTGGCCTGTTTTTGCCGAAAGAGTTCCTACAAGGCTACATCGGTTGTGGTTTTGGAGAGCATCATGAAAATCAACTCACCTTCAGACAATCCCGCCGCTATCAGCAGCAATGCTGCGAACATGACCATCAAAACCGGCCCCAACGCCAGCCTGCTGGCTCGTTCGGGCGCGACCAAAAGCACCCAATCGGCGGGCGTAGCTGTGACGGTGTCGCCCTTGATGCGTGCCATGGCGACGAGTTCTGGCAGCGAGGTGTCAGACATCGATATGGAAAAAGTTGCTTCAGTGCGCGAGGCTATCGCCCAAGGCACTTACAAAGTCAATCCCGAAGCAATTGCCGACAAATTATTATCCAATGCCCAGGAAATGCTCAAACCGACACGAGTTTGAGTGCTTTTTTTCTGGTTTTTAAGGAAAAACCATGAACCAAGAAGTGATGAACACGACGCTTGACCACGTTGAATTTTCTCTGAATCAGCTGGCGCAAGCGTTGCTCGAAAAAAATCCCGATCAATTACTGATGGCCAGTAACGAGGTTCAGCGTCTGTCGCTTCTGCTTCCCAAGTTGTTGTTGCAGTCGCAGCGTAGTCAAAACACCCAGGTTAAAAAACGTTTGCTTAAGCTCTCGGCGTTGATGGCGTCAAGCAGGGAGGCGTTGTTTCGTCATGCTGCCGTCACGCAGCGTGCCTTAGCTGCGCTGGTTCCGTCCAGTCAAGAAAGCACCACATACACGCCTGCCGCTGGGCGCTATGCACGACAACCCTATGGTAGTGTTGGCCGGCAAAGTGGCGAGTTCAAAGCCTTGACGGCTTAAGACTTGAATCCGCAGGCGTTTAGTGTGTGCGCATTTTGGCGCGCAACCTGGCGATTGACTGGCTGTGCAGCTGGCAAATTCGCGATTCGGTGACATTCAACACTGCGGCAATTTCTTTCAGATTCATGTCTTCTTCGTAATACATGCTCATGACATGCTGTTCGCGTTCGGGTAGATTTTTGATGGCATCCACCAGTGCCTGACGCAAGCGCTGGTCGCGTAACATGTTGAGCGGATCGGCTTCGCTGTCACCCATGTGACGATCCAGGAAGCTGTCTTCATCATCCGAGCTGTGCGTCATGTCTTCCAGATAGACAAGCTGCGTACCACGCACCTTGTTGAGCATGCTCTGGTAATCGGACAGACTGATTCCAAGGTCTGCGGCAATCTCGCTCTCGATTGGGCTGCGACCCAAGCGGTGCTCAAGGCGGCGCAGTGATTCTTCGATTTCTTTTTGGCTCTTTCGTGTGCTGCGTGAAACCCAATCGTTTTCCCGCAGTTCGTCGAGCATGGCACCACGAATGCGTTGCGTAGCAAAGGTCTCGAACTGAACGCCCTGATTGGCTTCAAAGCGCGTCAGTGCTTCAGATAAACCGATCAACCCAACTTGAATGAGGTCGTCCACTTGCACGTTGGCTGGCAACTTCACCATCATGTGGTGAGCCAACTTGCGCACCAGTGGCTGGTATTGTCGAATCAAGGCGTTGCGATCCAAATGACCCTTGGCGGTGTACATCAATGGATCTCCGTTAGGCGGCTACGCAACAAGGGCAAACTACTTTCTAAAAGCTTTAAAGCCAGGCTACGAATGTCATTTTGCGCAGAAGTATCGTCGGCGGTAACCCGAATGGTTGCGGCATCTAGACGGTATCCGAGAAAAGTCATTGCGCAGTTTTGTAAATTTTGGAAGGAAGAATATGCCGGCACCCCAGGGCGGGGTTTTGAAGATATCGCAATGTTAGCAATAGTTGGACGCAATTGGGCTTGTTGCCGTAATTGTTTCAAGGCTTGGTAAGCGCTCACGCTGGATGTTGAGTGCGGCGTGAGCAGCAGCAAGGGGGCTCCAGCGTTGTTTTTAAAGATTTTTGATGTGGCTTGGGCACTGGCATAAATCAGAACAACGGCGTAATTGCCAAAAAGAGTTCCTAGTGTTGCCTCGGGATGAGTCTGTGCTGACAGGCGGCTCAGGCCCTGTTGGGCAGAAACGACAGTCCATGATAAGGGTGAATCGGCGTGATCAAAGCGACTATGCGGATCGTCGAGCAATTGCAGCAGGCCCGGGTTTTGGGGTGTCTCGCAGGCCAAGCCATCGAGAACCAAAACACTCAGACCCAGCGCTTCCCAGGCGCTGCACAGACTCCAAAGCAATGGCAATTCACCTTGCTGTTGTCCGTGGCTGGCAATCAGAATCAAGCGAGGGGCGGCTGGGTCTGCGAGACCTTGCAACCCTGCCGCCTGATTGACGAAGGTGTCAAGCATCGAGTTTTCCAGCTTCCAGGGGGAGCGTCTCTGTGAAAAAGAAGCCGAGGTCGGCTGCTTTGGGGTCAAAGGCTGATTTATTGGGAGATCGCATCGACATGGCGATCAGTTTGGCGGCATCAGCTGACTCCCAATCTTGCGGAACTTTTTGTCCCATCGTGATGCCACGCAAAAACAGTTGGTGGCGAATGCAGGCATCCAACGCAGGGCCAATTTTTGCTGCTTCATCGGTTTTTGAAAGAATGGTTTGTTGTGCTCCCGCTGATTTGAAGGAGGCAACTACATCATCCAGCGTGTCACCGTGACTTCCGGCATTTAAAACCAATAAGCGTTGAATTTCTGGTAAATCCAGCATGTCTAGCATGTCGCGTTTGCGCGGATCATTGGGCGCAATGCCCGTGGTGTCAATCAGCACCATTTTTTTGTTCGCGAGCAAGCCCAGCAAGTCTTGCAGGGCTGCCCGATCGTGTGCCAAATGGGCCACAACGCCCAGCATGCGACCATAGGCGCGCAACTGTTCGTGTGCACCAACTCGGTAAGTGTCAAGGGTGATCAGGCCGACGCTGTTAGCGCCATGGGTGCGTGCACAAAGACCAGCCAATTTGGCCGCGGTCGTGGTTTTGCCAACGCCGGTTGAGCCAATCAGCGCAAAGGTGCCACCTTCTTCGTAAATCGGTAGGGCACTCGCGTCGGTGCGCAAATTGCGTGTTAGCACATCCATCACCCAACGCATGGATTGGGCTGCATCAAAGCCCTCGGGCATGCGCTCAAGCAGCGTGCGAGCCAGCGTTGGCGAGTAACCCGAGCGAATGAGCTTGAGCATCAAATTCGACTGAATCGGGTTTTGGCGTGCCTGCCCGAGCCAAGTCAGGGTGTTGAAACGATCTTCAATCATGACCTTCATGGCATGCAACTCATCGACCAGGCCAGATGATGCGTTGACGCTGGCTGCTGCAATCGTGCGCGTGCTTGCTGCCGCTTTGGCTGGCATGGGTGTGGCAACTGGCTCTGCCGGGGCTTTTGCTAGGCGCACGCTTGGTTGCAGATTTCTGGGCGCCAATGTGCGTTCTTGCAAGTTCGCTGCAGGGCTTGATCCACTGAGTGCTTCCTGGCGGCGGCGCAGCATTCTTTCACGCACGTAGTCCTGAAACGAGAGTGTGCTCATGGCCAATTGCGTTGCATCGTCTGCAACCGCGCTATTCGGGTTGACGGTGCTGGCATTGATCATTTGCGCGGCAGCTTGGCGTGATTTCTGACGCGCCGAGTCGGCTCGATCAAGCGCAGATAGTGTTTCTTCGCCAGTCGCCACTACTTCGATGCCAGATGCGGTTGACCGATTTGACAAAATCAGCGTGCCATCACCAAACGTAAGGCGGGCTTTCGCCAGTGCTTCACGTGCTGTTGAAGCGGTAAATTTCTGGATGTTCATGATGCTGCACCTTTAAGTACGGGGCCAATTCGGATGGAGTGTGATTCTGGGATTTCGCTGTGTGCAAGCACCTGCAGTCGCGGTGCTACGCGGCGCACCAAACGTGCGATAGAGCTGCGAATCTGGTCGGGTACCAGCAAGCAGGCAGGGATGCCGATCTCTTCTTGCTTCATGGCCACCTCTGCGGCTCTTTGGGTCAGAATATCGGCAACGCCCGGATCCAGGGCTTGCCCTTGGCCAGAGTTGTTGCCTAGCGCTTGAACCAGTAGACGTTCCAGCGGCGGGTCAATCGCAATCACGTTAAGTTCATGGACAGGCCCGTATATTTGTTGCACGATCGCTGGCGACAAGGCAATACGCACACGGCGCGCCAGTTCAGCTGGGTCGGTCACACTGGTCGCGTGCTCAGCCAGCGACTCGATGATGGTGCGGATATCGCGGATGTGCACAGACTCTTCAAGCAGTAGCTGCAAGACTTTCTGAAATACGGCGATCGATACCATTTTTGGGACTACTTCCTCTATCAGTTTGGGTGCGAGTCGGCTGACATGTTCAACAAGCTGTTGGGTCTCGGTTCGGCTCAATAATTTGGCTGCTTGCACTTGCATCAAGTGTGACAAATGCGTGGCCATCACAGTCTCTGAATCAACCACGGTAAATCCGGCCATTTGTGCGGCTTCCTTTTGCTGGCTGTCGATCCAGTGCGCTGGCAGTCCAAAAGCCGGGTCTGTTGTGGCTGTGCCGATGAGTGGCGTTGTGATACCACCTGGATTGATGGCCAAAAACATGCCCGGGAAGGTTTCACCTTCGCCCACGATGACCCCGCGCAAGGTGATGCGGTAGCCGCTGGGTTTGAGTTCGAGGTTGTCGCGCACATGTACGGGCGGGGGTAAAAAACCTACCTCTTGGGCAAATTTGCGCCGCACGCCTTTGATGCGAGTGAGTAAATCCCCTTGCCGGTTTTTGTCAACCAGGGTGATTAAGCGATAGCCCAACTCCAGGCCGAGTTGGTCAACGGGTTGCAGATCATCCCAGCTGGCTTCACCGTCTGATGTGGGGGCTGGGGTGATGGTGCTGGGCTCAATAGGGGGTGGTTGGTTGGCCAGCATCCAGGCACCATAGCCAAGCAACAGTGCTATGCCTAGAAACACCGTGTGCGGCATCCCAGGAATAATCCCAAGAATGCCCATGATGCAGGCAGTCACTCCCAAGACACGCGGAGAGACAAACATCTGGCTAACAATCTGGCCGCTCAAGTCGCGCTCTTTGCCTACCCGTGATACCACCATGGCTGCGGCTACGGAGATCAGTAAGCCTGGGATTTGTGCGACCAAGGCATCACCCACAGCCAATAGGATGTAGGTGTCTGCTGCCTGTGCAGCTGTCAAACCATGTTGCAGCACACCCACTGCAAAACCACCAAAAATATTGATCAGCAAAATCAAAATGCCCGCCATGGCGTCGCCACGCACAAACTTCGAGGCACCATCCATAGAGCCAAAAAAGTCAGCTTCTTCGGAGACTTCTGCGCGACGGCGTTTGGCTTCTTTTTCATCAATCAAGCCTGCGTTCAGATCGGCATCAACTGCCATTTGCTTGCCTGGCATCGCATCCAGGGCAAAGCGCGCAGACACTTCGGCTATGCGTTCTGCACCTTTGGTCACAACCACAAAGTTGATAACCACCAAAATCGAGAAGACGATCAGACCCACGGCAAAATTACCGCCGATCAAAAAGTGTCCAAATGCCTCAATCACTGCGCCGGCAGCACCTGGGCCGGTGTGTCCTTCGAGCAGCACCACCCGAGTAGAGGCAACGTTCAGCGACAAACGCATCAGGGTTGTCAACAACAAAACGGCTGGAAATGCCGCAAAATCAAGCGGCCGAATCATGTAGGCTGCAACCATCATGACCATCAGTGCTATCGCGATATTGAAGGTAAAAAAGGTGTCTAGTACCCAAGCTGGCAAGGGCAGCACCATCATTGACAGAATGGCCACCACCAGCATCGGGGCTGCTGCGCCTTGAATCACCGCCGTGTTGCTGGTGAACTGATTTTTCAGCGATTGAAAAGAGAAGTTCATGGTGTTGTGGTGGCGTTAACCACTTTGGACAGGGGGTCGAGTTCGGGGGGGACAAATGGCACAGGTGCCTCGCCAGGCATCGGGCCATCACCCCGCAGAGCGGCCTTCAGGCGGTAAATATAGGCCAACACTTGCGCTACGGCGGTGTAAAGACTGGTTGGAATATCTTGGTCTATTTCGGCATTGGCATAGAGTGCGCGCGCCAGCATTGGCGATTGCAGCACAGGTATATTGCTTTCTTTGGCGATGTCACGAATTTTGAAGGCCAGAATGTCTGCGCCTTTGGAGATAACGCGTGGTGCCTGCATGGTTGACTCGTCGTATTGCACCGCTACGGCATAGTGCGTTGGATTCATCAGCACAAAATCAGCTTTCGGCACGGCTGTGATGCTGTTGCCATTGGCAATTTCGCGTTGGCGTTGACGCCTGCGATTTTTCATTTCAGGGCTGCCGTCGGACTCTTTGTTTTCCTGGCGCATTTCCTGGTGTGACATCTTCATGCGAGATTTGTGCAGAAAATTTTGCAATGGCACGTCCACAATGGCGACCAACAGAATCACCAGCAGCATTAAGCCCAAACCGTTTTGCAACCAATTCGCCAAGTGCTCGATGGCACGGGCTGAAGGCTGCAAGACTAAAGCCGCTAAAGTGCTTAGCCCTGAGGATAGATAGTTGTAGCCAATTGCCAATAGCATGGCAGCAATAAAACAAACTTTGAGCACTTCAAAAAGCTTGTCTTTGGTGAACATTCTGCCCAAACCACTCAAAGGATTGATGCGACTGAAATCGGGTGAAAGTGGTGTTAGGCTCAATACCCAGCCACCTGCAGCGACTGTGCTGACGATGCTCATGGCACTTAAAATACCTGCAAAACTGACGCTGGCAATTAGCCCCACGGTCATCATGGATTGCAGGCGATTGAGCATGTGAAGCGGGTTTTTGATGGTCTCTGCGTTAAACATCAGTTGCAGGCTGGCTGCATTTTGCAGATGTTCAAATAACAGAGGGCCGAAGCCAATCAGGCAAAGTGCGCCTGTTCCCAGTGCCGCCAGATGTGAAAGATCACGCGACCGGGCGACTTGCCCGTCTGCGCGAGCCTTCTGCAGTTTTCGTGCAGAAGCAGGCAGGTTGCGATCTTGACTACTTGATTCCATGATGGGGAGAGAGCTTGGTTCTCCCCATTGTCTTGAATGAGACTAAAAACTAAAGCGCGATAAGCTGGTGTTTTACCAGCCTGTTTGGTGAATGATCAGAAACCCAGACTGGCTAGCAAGTCATCAACCTCAGATTGACCTTTGACAACTTCTGGATTGCCGTTATGTTGAACAACAGGCCCTTGCAACATGGGTTCGTTGGTTTTTGAGGGAGGTGCCAGTTTGCCTGGTGCTTCAGGTGGCGCTGTCAGAATGAGCAATTGCACCAATTGTTCTTCGATGCTGGCTGCAAGGTTGACCACCTTGGTGATAACTTGGCCGGTGAGATCGTGAAAATCTTGCGCCATCATGATATCGGTCAAATTTTGATCAATATGCTGGCTGGCTTGCTCGACGTCGGTGATGAATTTCATCACTGGTCCCTTGGCGATAGCTGTGCCAGGGTCTTGCGAAATAAGAAGGCCCAAGCGACGTGTTTCGGAAATGATGTGATCGTGGTGGGCTTTGGCTTGATCGACATTATTGAGCACTTTTTCGGCGGCCTCACCGGTCAGTCTGGCAATATAAGACAGACGGCTTTTGGCATCGGGAAGTTCACCCGCCCAGTTTTTTACCATATCGGTAAGGCCAAGGCCATTCAGCGAATCGTGAAGCTGCCGCGTCAGTGAGCCCAGCTTTTGATGGACATCCTGAGGAACATCGGTTGAACCTGAAGGTGAGGGTTGAATACTCACTTCAACCCCAGCTTGGTGAGTATCAAATTAACCTTGTCTTCCAGCGTTGCCTTGGTAAAGGGTTTGACAATGTAGCCAGATGCTCCTTGCTGAGCCGCCATCACGATGTCTTCTTTGCGCGCTTCAGCCGTGACCATCAGCACGGGGATGTGCTTGAGCTTCTCGTCTTTTTTGATTTCAGACAGCAACTGAAATCCGTTCATGTTCGGCATATTGATGTCGCTGACGACAAAGTCAAAATTGCCATTGCGCAGTTTGTGCAGTGCGGCCACGCCGTCCTCGGCTTCGTCTGCCTCGGTATAACCGCTCTCTTTGAGCAAATTGCGCACGATGCGACGCATGGTCGAAAAATCATCAACCACCAAAAATTTGAGATCATGCGCCATGGCTTGGACTTTCGGTGGGACTAAAAAAATCTGACATAACTTGATACCCAATCATGATGACGCTGATGTTACTGCTTAGCCCCCGGTTTTGCAGGGGGGGGCTCCGGATTTTGCTCGGTGATGACCTCAGCGCGACGCGGACCCAGCAATCTTTCTTCAGCTTCGCGTGTCATCACAGTAATGCTGATTCTACGGTTAGCTGGACTACGTGGGTTTTCTTCGTCCTGAAGCAGGCTGGAGGCCAAGCCCATGACTCGGGCAATTTTGTCATCGGGCAGACCCGATGCGACTAGTTCACGCCGTGATGCATTGGCACGATCAGCAGAAAGCTCCCAGTTACTGTAGCCGCGTGCACCTGCACCGTAAGGCGTTTGGTCAGTGTGCCCATCCATGCTGATTTTGTTGTCAATATCCACTAGTGCAGAGCCAATACCCTGCAAAATGTCACGCATATAGGGTTTGACCATGGCGCTGCCACTGTCAAACATCGGGCGCTTTTGATCATCCATGATCTGAATTTGCAACCCATCGGGCGTCATGCTGAGTTTGATTTGGCTGCTAAATTCCGACAGTTTCGGACTATTCGAAATGATCGCGCTAATTTTGGCGCTCAACTCAGCGAGTTTTTGCGCGTCCTGCTTGGCACGAGCCGCTTTGACTTGTTCACTGGATGATTTTTTGGCTTTCGAGTCGTTGCTGTCGTTGCGTTTGGATTGGCCGGCGCTTTGCGTTAAATCACTGCCACCACCACTGACAACACTGTTGCTTGCTCCAGCGCCAGTTCCGCCCTGCATGGCCACCTTGAGCGGTGACTGAAAATAATCAGACAAACCCTTTTTGTCGCCTTCAGACGTGCTGCCAAGCAACCACATGAGCAAGAAAAAAGCCATCATGGCCGTGACAAAGTCTGCGTAAGCAATTTTCCAGGCACCACCATGCGTGGCGTGCCCGCCTTTTTTTACCCGCTTGATGATGATGGGCTGGAGTTTTTTGGCTTCGGTTGCCATGCTGCTTGGTCTGTCGAATTATTTTTTCTTAACGAAAGCTTCGAGTTCTGAGAAGCTGGGGCGTTCGGTGGAATAAAGCACTTTACGACCAAATTCAATGGCTGTAGCCGGGTTGTAACCTTGCATGCTAGCCAAAAGTGTTGTTTTGATGCATTGAAATTCTTTGCCAGCTTCTTCGACTTTTTGCTCCAGCAGTCCGGCTAGCGGCTCTGCAAAGGCGTAAGCCAGCAAAATCCCCAAAAATGTTCCAACCAAGGCCGATGCAATCATGCCGCCAAGCACGGCGGGTGGCTGCCCCACTGAACCCATGGTGTTAACCACACCCAGCACCGCCGCAACAATACCAAATGCTGGCAAACCACCTGCAATGCGTTGTAATGCAGCCACGGCAGCATGCTCTTCAGCATGGTGGGTGTCGATCTCACTGTCCATGAGCGACTCGATCTCGTGGGCATTCAAGTTTCCAGAAACCATCATGCGCAAATAATCAGTGATGAATTCAACGACGTGGTGGTCGTGACCAACCTCACCGTGTTTTTTGAAAATTTCGGACGAATGGGGGTCTTCAACGTCTTTTTCAATGGCCATTAATCCTTCTTTTCGCGCTTTTTGCAAAATGTCGTAAAGCAGCGCGAGCAATTCCATATAGCGTGCTTTGGTGTATTTGCTGCCCTTGAAGCACATGCCCAAGCCCTTCATGCTGGACTTGATGACCTTCATTTGATTATTGGCAACAAACGCGCCCAGAGTAGCACCACCAATGGTGATCAGCTCAAACGGCAATGCTTTCAACACCACCATGATGTTGCCACCGTGGAAGATGTATACGCCAAAGACGCACACCATAACGATCAACCAACCAACAATGACAAACATAGATTCAGCAGGTCTGTGGAAGCTTGCGCTTCAAAGTAAGCACAGTGCACACCACGTGCGCTGTGTCTCTATCATATCGTCGCTTCAAGCAAGGTCTTGAGTTTTGAAGAAATCAGACCTTAGCGCTTATCCAGTAAGCGCAAGCAGCTATCATTTTTGATTAGTGCAACAAAATGCTGCCGGCACTGGCACTTTTGCCGGCACGCGCTGGAGGCGTGCACAAGCCGCACTCGAAATGGCGCGCATTCTCATAAGGCTCACTGACAAAGTGGCCTCCACACTTGCTGCATTTGGTCATTGACAACATGTTGTTATCAACAAACTTCACCAGGCGCCAGGCTCGTGTGATGGTGAGCAATGGCTCTACGCCGCAGGCAGCAATTTGTTCGTTGTAAAGTCGAAATGCTTTCATCAGAGCATCAATATCATCCAGTGCACTGACCTTGTTCAGGTATTCATAGGTGTTTAAAAACAGAGATGCGTGGATATTCGGCTGCCAAGTTAAAAACCAATCGGTCGAAAAGGGCAGTTGTCCTTTTGAGGGTGACTTTCCAGCCACTTCTTTGTAAAGGCGCAGCAGGCGCTCATAAGACAGACTGGTCTCGCTTTCCAACACCTGCAAGCGTGCGCCAAGGTGAATGAGCGCCACGGCGCGATCAATTTGCCGGGAGTCATTCAAAACGCTTTTGGTCGAAACGGTGGCCATGATGTAACTCCTTATAGGGCTTCGGCATAGCGGCCGGCCATCAAAATGCTGGCGTGCAGTTTGGTGGTGGAATCGTTGTCAACCTTGGCTGGCGTGTGGTTGGTCAGCAGTCCCCAGACCATGTCGTCATCGACGCGGAAACGGCACAGCAGCATGGGGCTGGTGGCGATCTTTAAAATCTGAGCCGCTGACAAAGTTGCAATCATGTCGGCGGCTTCTTCTGAGATGCCCAAGCGAAACAACGCCTCGGCTTTGTCCTTGCGGATGACATTTTGTGCCAACATCAAGTAGGTCAGATTGGCATCCCGGATTTCTTGGGTCAGTTGCTCGTCATTCATGGTGTGCTCCAGCTTGTGTAAAGCGCAATTGGCTTTGCGATGGCTGAATTCTGTATCGGCACTCTGAAAACTTGAATTGGCAAGCGTCTGATTCGGTTGTCAGATTTTTTGCGCTGTTGTGTCAGAAAAAACCTGACAGAAACAGGGGTGAAAAAAAATTCTCAATCAAATTGTTGCTTGGTGACTAAAGTTTTGGCGACATTGCCCGATAAATATCACAACGGGCTTTATAGAAGGTTCGTTGCCAGACCCGCAGTGGGTGGGGCCTTCACCGGTAGCAATACCGGCTTATTTGGATACAAGGAGCATTTATCATGGGATTCGCAATCAACACCAATATGGCTTCGCTCAATGCGCAACGCAACGCATCGGTGAGCCAATCTTCATTGTCAACATCTTTGCAACGCCTGTCGTCGGGTTTGCGTGTGAACAGCGCCAAAGACGATGCTGCTGGCTTGGCCATTGCAGAACGCATGAATGCCCAAGTGCGCGGCATGGCTGTGGCGATTCGTAATGCCAACGATGGGATCTCTCTGGCGCAAACGGCTGAAGGTGGCTTGACCGCCATGTCGGACATGATTCAGCGCATGCGTGAGTTGTCGGTGCAGGCGGTGAATGCAACCAACACATCAGGCGATATTTCGGCTCTGAATGAAGAATACACACAATTGCGCAGTGAGTTGAGCCGCACGATCAGTGCGGTGCAGTTCAACGGAACCACGTTGTTCACGGCCACTGCCAACTTCGACTTCCAAGTGGGCGCCAACAGTGGACAAACCATCACAGTTAGCGCAACCTCGATCGGTGTCAACACGGCTGTCAATGTGGGCGCCATTACAACAGGAGCAGGAAGTGCGCTGGTCACATCGGCTAACTCAGCCAATGCTAGTAATATTGATCTCTTGGATAAAGCTTTACTGACCATCAACTCGACTCGTGCTACTTTGGGTGCTGTGCAAAGCCGCTTTGAAAGCACCATGAGCTTCTTGAAGACCGCACAAGAAAATCAGGCAGCTGCTCGCGGCCGCATCATGGATGCAGACTTCGCATCAGAAACATCCAACTTGAGTCGTGCTCAAATATTGCAGCAAGCTGGCATGGCGATGGTGGCGCAAGCCAATCAATTGCCACAAGGGGTGTTGGCACTGCTGCGTTAATCGGTTTAACCGTCAACGCAAAGGCTCGAACAACAGTTCGGGCCTTTTTTGCTGAAGACGCCGTTAATCAGGCTTTTGAAGTGACTCAAAAAGGGTATAAACAAAAGAACTGAATTGGAAGGAGTTGATATGGCGACGCTCTCATCACCGGGTATTGGCAGTGGTCTCGACGTGAAGTCGATCGTGACACAATTGGTTGCGCTGGAGCGCCTGCCCGTAACCAAATTGCAAACCAAGGGCACAGCCTTGCAAACCAAGCTGTCAGCCTACGGGCAGATTAAGTCGTCGTTGGCGACGCTGGATGACGCTGCAACGGCGTTAACAGATTCAACCACCTGGAAAGCGCGCACGTTCACTTCGAACAATACCACGGCGATTACGGGGAGCGCAACCTCAACAGCGCTGGCCAGCTCTTTTGCCGTGCAAGTCACTGCTTTGGCGCAAGTTCAGTCTCTTAAATCCAATTCGGTTGTGGCTGGCGCTGCCATTGGTGCTGCGGGGCGGCTGGATATTCAGGCTGGTCAGTGGACTGGGGTCAGTTTTGACGGCAGCAATAACGACGGCGGTAGTAACGCAACTTTCAGTGTCTCGATTGCTGCGACCGATACACTGACCGAAGTTGCAAGCAAAATTAACACAGCAGCAGCTGGGGTTTCCGCTGTAGTCGTCACCAGTGGTGGACTTGATCGTTTGTTGATCCGCGGCAACACGACGGGTGATGCCAATGGATTCAAGATAGACGCCTTTGATGGTAGCAGCACGCAAATTACCGATGGCACAACTGGGGTAGGTGCTTATGCCTACAGTGTTGGTGGTTTCCCTGCCACGATGTACGGTATGACGCGAACACAAACTGCACAGAATTCAGCGTTAACCATTGATGGCATCGCCATCTCTTCAGCATCGAATACCGTGAGCGATGCGGTGCCTGGAATCACCTTGAATTTGCAAGCAACAACATCAACAGCCGCACAGGTCACCGTGGGTGTTGACAAAGAATTTATTAAAACCAAGCTGGAGTCATTCCGCACAGCCTATAACGACATACGCACCAAGTTGGCTGGGTTTATGTTGTATGACCCGGCGTCAAAGACGGGAGGCCCCTTGTTAGGCGACAACACGTCTTTGGGTATCGAAAAAATGTTGCGTGACATGGTTTCGGCGACGGGTCCAGCTGCCAGCACCATTAGTCGCCTCAGCGATATGGGGCTGCAAACACAGCGTGACGGTACCTTGCTGAGCAACACAACTAAACTTGACAGTGCGCTACAAGATGTTGCCAATGTGCAAGCCTTCTTGGCCACGTCAACTGGAACGTCTTCCACCGATGGCGTAGCGCGCCGTTTGCGTGATTTTGCGCGGGGCCTCAACAATATCGACGGTAATGTAACGGGGCGGAATACGGCGCTCCAAGCGGCCATTAGCAGAAACTCGAAAGAAATCGACACCATGACCGCACGCGTGACCCGAACTGAGGCGCGTCTATATGCCCAATATGGCCGATTGGACAGCAGTCTTAGCTCTATTAATGGCATAGGCAGTTTCATGTCATCGCAGATCGCTCAGTGGAATAAATCGGGATGACAAGCATTGAAGATGCCTTTGTAAGGCAGTGAATAAAGAGAAAAAAACCCCGTTTATCGGGGTTTTGCTTTTTTCCATCCGGTCAACAATCTCTCCAACACCCGGATGAAACGATCACCGAGAAGCTTCGTAGCAAACCGTGTGAGTCGTTTTTTTTAGTCACTGATTTATTGAAGGAGAACCACCATGTCCCTGACGATTAACACCAACACCATGTCGCTCAATGCGCAGCGCAATGCGTCGATCACGCAAGAGTCAATGTCAACGTCTTTGCAGCGTTTGTCATCGGGCTTGCGCGTCAATAGCGCGAAGGACGATGCGGCTGGTTTGGCCATTGCAGAGCGCATGAACACACAAGTGCGTGGCATGAACGTGGCAATTCGCAATGCCAATGATGGTATTTCTCTGGCACAAGTGGCTGAGGGCGGTTTAAGTTCAATTTCCGATATGTTGCAGCGCATGCGTGAGTTGGCGGTTCAATCCATCAATTCAACCAATCAGTCGGGTGATATTTCAGCGATCAATGAGGAATATACCCAACTACGCGCAGAGTTGACTCGCACACTGTCATCCGTTCAGTTCAACGGCACTTCACTGTTTACCAATTCTGGAAACCTTGAATTCCAGGTGGGTGCCAACAGTGGACAGACCATTTCGATCAATGCCGCAAATATGAATATCAGCACTGCGGCAGCGATAGCTGCAATGACGGGTGGCGCCGGCAGTGGTTTGAGCATAATTAATTCTGCCAACGCTGTCAATTTGACTGCGATTGACAGCGCCTTGGCCGCGATTAACTCAACACGTGCGACCTTGGGTGCTGTGCAAAGCCGCTTTGAGTCGACGATTTCGTTCTTGAAAACTGCGGTTGAAAATCAGGCTGCAGCTCGTGGACGCATCATGGATGCAGACTTTGCCTCTGAAACATCCAATCTGAGTCGAGCTCAAATCTTGCAGCAGGCTGGTACCGCTATGATTGCCCAAGCTAACCAGTTGCCGCAAAATGTGCTGAAACTGCTGCAATAATCGCCGCGATGTCAATCGCTGCAAGAATGCCGCAGCGACTTGGTGACAATTTCGAATAGGCGTGATTATTTTTTTCAAGTCGGGCTTTTTGTATGTCGCAATTTCATTACGAACCGCAGCCTTATTACATCGTTGCGCCTGATTATGCGCAAACGTTGTCCGGCGCGCAGTTTTTACATCAGCTTTGTCATCTGCTTAATCTGTCTGGCTTCGAAGCTTATGTTGAGTCGCCGTCCATTCATGGTGGCTTGTGGACCCCGCCTCTAAATGTGCAAGTGAAGGTCGCTCATTACAAGGCCAACCGAAAACCCATTGTGGTCTATCCCGAATGGATGACTTCAGATACGCTTAAATTGGGCGTCCCGGTACGCTACATTCTGAACCAAATTCAGCATCAAAAAATCAAAAATCTAGTTGCTGAAAATGAGTTGGTTTATGAACGGCAAAGGGGATTTTGGGGTGCTTCGGCACCTTTGTTTTTGCCGGTTGTCGATGCCAACAATTACCCTGTGCCAGAACAAGATTCAGCTAGGACTGTGGCATTGTTTTATTTGGGCAGATTCAAGGGCGACCCCCTGAAATGCCATCCAGATGCGGTTGAACTTTCAGACGAAAAACTAAAAAATGAACAAGAAACCATTTGTTTGTTGCAACGCGCCAAGGTGCTCTATGTCTATGACTGGGCGCTCATAGCGATCGAGGCTCGATTGTGTGGCTGCCCAGTTGTTTGCGTGACTAACCCGCAGTGTTTGACCGATCAGCATTCTGATATCGGTTTTTATGGTGATGCGGGACTCGCTTGGGGCATGGGTGCAGAGGAGTTTGCCTGTGCTAACACGACCGTTCTTCAGTTTAGGAATCAATACCTAGAGTCCGTTGCTCAATGGCAGGAACAATTGGCTGCGTTTATTGCCACAACGCAAGCGGCAGCGAACACGCTTACATTAGATTTGGCCTGGCCGCAAGCAACCGTTGACACGTTGCCTGGAATCTACACTGAAGGCAAGGATCTAGCCGCAAGGGCAGATCGCAACAAATGGTTCAAACTCAACCAGCAATACAGTCAATGGACAGAGCGCAGCAGTTTGCGTGAAATTGATGCGCAAATTTATGCGGAAATGTTGGTCAACGGTGAATTGCCTCAACTCAAAGTGTTGATTGACCAGCGTGCATCAAGCCTGGATGCATTGGCAGACACGATTGACAGTTTAGCGACATGCCTTGGTCAGCCTGCAGAGGTCATCATTGTCTCGCACGATCCGATCCCCGGTGTATTCGTGGATGCGGGGGCTATCCGCTGGATTCAGATTTCCGAAAATGGCTTAGGCATCAGCCAGCTCAACGAACTGGCTGTTGATTGGGTTTTGCTGGTTCTTGCGGGTACTGTGCTGGCGCCACACGCCCTCATTGAGTTTTCTTGGGCTGCAACAGACAGGCCGGACTGCATGCTGATTTATTCAGATGAGGACGTGCTCCAAGCACAAGGCAAACATGCCTTTCCTCTCTTTAAGTCAGATGCCAATATTGAGCTATTGCGCTGTACCAATTATTTGGGCAGCGCCGTACTGGTTTCGGTCGATGCTTGGGTTCAGTCAGGGTTGCCACTTTTTGATGGTGGCATCTATGGCTACGCTCTCGAACTTCTTGCCACTCAGGGGAAGAAATCGATTGGTCATGTTGACTCAGTTTTATTTCATGCGCCAGCCATTTCATCTGGCGTTTTAGAAAATCAAGAGTTTGAAGCGGCTCGCAAAGCGATATCCAAGCATGCAGAAATCAAAGCACTCAGGCCACTGGACTGGTTTGGCACGTGGCTTGTTGAATATGTTGCGCCAGAGCAAACGCGTGTTAGCCTTGTCATGGCCACAGGCTTGCAGACAGGTTATTTGCGCAGTTTTCTGCTTGCACTGAAGCGCTATCCTGAACCAAGTTTGGTCGATATTGTGCTTGTTTGCCAGCCAGTGCAGGCGGCTGAGGTTTCATTTGTATGCGATGACTTTCCAGCACTGCAGATTCAAATCATTGAATTTGAGCAGGCTCAATACAACCATGGCGCTGCTTTGAATAAGGGCATTGAATTTGCGCAAGGTGATTTTGTTTTGATTGCAGATGACGATACGGAGCCCGTGCACGCTGATTGGCTCAAGCTACTGCTGAGCTATTTTGCACAATCTGATGTGGCTTGTGTAGCACCAAGACTGGTGGCTTCACGAGATAAAGATCCCAAGCTGGTTGGTGGCCCGATGTTTTTGGGCATTTGCGGCGTGATGGCTGCTTATGTGGGTGAGGAGCAACGACTGGATGAAATTGGGGTGTACTCGCGTTTGCAATTGGCGCAGGACGTCAGTGCTGTGGCGGGGCATTTCTTTGTGCTACGCAAATCAGACTGGGTTCGTGTCAATGGATTTGACTCGCAAACTTTCGGGCTTTATTTCACAGTTTTAGATTTTTGCCTGCGTTTGTCCCAATTGGGACGACGTCATGTTTGGACACCACTCGCTGGTGTGATGCACCATGGTGGGAAAACATTCGAGTCACTGAGGCGCGATATTCGGCAACAACTGGCTCTAGCTCAGCGCGAAATTCAGGAACGTGAAAGCTTGCTCGAACGTTGGGCGCCACAGCTCGCCAAAGATCCAAACTACAACCGTCACCTTTCATTTGCCATACCGTTTGATATTGAGGCAGATATTGTGGTTGATTGGCAACCCAGGCGCCATGACAGACCCAGAACCATGGCCGTAGCACTCTTCAGCGGCGCAGGTCAATATCGTGTGGTCGAACCACTCAACGCATTGCAAGATGCAGGACTCGTGCAAAGTTGTGTCGTGTTGCCTCTGCCGTCTCGCGCTCACAGAATACTCAGCCCACTAGATGTGGTTCGAGCCGCTCCAGACTGCCTGATACTGCAGCATTCTGTTGACGATGGTCAATTGCGCCAAATCGAATATTACAAAAAAGCAGCACCGAATTTGCGCATCGTTCAAATGGTCGATGACTTGTTTGGCGAAGTTCCAGAAAAACACCCCAACCGTGAGTTTCAATCTCGGGAAGGGCACCAGCGAATGATGCAAGCACTCATCAAGTCAGATAGGCTGATTGTGACGACACAAACCTTGGCTGATCACTATCGAAAATATGTGGATGACGTTCATATTGTTCCCAACATGCTGGCCTATCAGTGGCAAGGTCTACGCAACAAACCCAAGCAGCGCAGCAGGCTTCGCATTGGCTGGGTGGGGGCCGGGCAGCATCAAGGGGATCTTGAGCTCATCAGCGCTGTTGTCAGTGAATTGGCAGCTGAAGTCGATTGGGTATTTATGGGTATGTGCACCGATGGAATCAGACCTTACCTGAAAGAATTTCATCATTTCGTGAGTATTTCAGAATATCCGAAAAAAATAGCTGAGCTTGATCTTGATATTGCAATCGCACCTTTGGAAGATAATATATTTAATCGATGCAAGAGTAATTTACGATTGCTTGAATATGGCGCGATGGGTTGGCCGGTGGTTTGCTCTGATGTGTACCCCTATCAAACCGATGAAGCGCCAGTTTTGCGAGTCAAAGATGATAAGGATGCATGGCTGACAGAAATAAGAAGGCTTTTTGATCATGACTTTAGAGCGCACCAATCTGATTTAATTTACAACTGGGTAAAATCAAGATACACGCTTGAAGAAAAAACCTCATTGTGGAAAAAAGCCATATTTGACTAATAAATTTCATTGTCAATGTCAATTGACTACTTATATATTACAAAATATACTAATGATATGAATAACTCAAAAATAGTCTCTGTAGACGGATCTGTTGATGTCATCGTTGATGCCATGATGAGAATGGCTGAGCTAAATAAAAATAATGAGCTTAATTTAGCTGCGCTTCACTTGTATGTTGAAATTATTAAACTTCAGCCTAGGCATGCTGAAGCGAATCACAATTTGGGACTTCTAGTTATTCAGGAAAAAAAAGCTGAAGATGCCTTGCCTTTTTTTGAAGTGTCAATTCAAGAGAATCCACAAATAGAAAAATATTGGATTTCATATATTACAGCGTTAATGCAAATAGGTGCAACTGAGACAGTTGCGTCTGCGCTGGAGTGGGGTACCAAGTTTGGACTTCGTGCCTCTGAAGCAGAGAACTTGTTAAGTGGGTATCTAAAAAAATTAGAAGATCAGGCTGCATTATCTGAGAAACTGGCTGGAGAGGCTGAGAGTCACCGCTTGTTAATCCCTCCGCCCTGGCCAGAACCTCGACTCAGCCTGACAGCCAATCTCGACTATATTCGCGCTCCTCAGTGTAAAGGTCGTCGGTATGTCATTTTGGCGCCAACATATCGACATAATAGTTCAGGTATTCGAGTTTTATATGATTTGCAAAAATGGTTAGTTTGTTCAGGATACGATGCAATCGTGGTTGCAGGGTTGCAAGCGGATTCAATCGGAAGTTTTGATGATGATATTGTGATCTATCCTGAGGTTGTAACAGGGAATCCACTAAAAGCCAAAAGAATAGTTCGATACATACTTAATTCACCTGGAAAAATTGGTGGTACAAAAGAATATGATGAAAGCGAATTGTTAGTGGCCTATAGCGGCACATTTGCAATGCATGCAAAAGGAGCCATCATGATGGTGCCGCCTGTCGAACACTATTTTTATAGTGATAACACTCCCAAAACCTTGACTGCAGTCTATGTTGGCAAAGAGAAAGACCTAGGTAAACACCCGGCTGACAGTATTTATATTACAAGAAATTTTCCGGCTACACGCCATGCCGTTGCACAATTCATGCGAAGTTTGAAGACGCTTTACACTTATGATCTTATCAGTGCAATTGGTCACGAGGCAATGCTGTGTGGGTGTGATGTTAAATACATTGACAACAATGGAATCATGGTTGATTTTCCGGAGCCTTTGACGCTTCAATCATCTCTCGATGAATTTAAAGCTGAACTTCACGATTTTATTGAAATGACACAAACAATCTGGAAAAATTCATAATTTTATAGAGTTTATATTCGGCTAAGATGGTTATATATTCAGATTATTTTAATTTGACGAGCAGAACAAACTATTTCGATCAAGTTATTCATGATGCAAAAATCTATTCGTTTTGCTGACTATTTGACCAACAGACTTCTGCAGGCCGGGATGAACCACGTCTTTCTTGTCACCGGTGGCGGCGCTATGCATCTAAATGATGCACTTGCAAGAAACCGTCAAATGCAGGTTACTTGCTTTCACCATGAGCAAGCAGCGGCTATCGCTGCCGAGGGGTTTACCCGTCTTTCAGGTGAGCCCTGTGTTCTCAATGTCACGACAGGACCAGGCGGCATCAATGCGCTGGTCGGTGTGTTCGGTGCATTCGTTGACTCCGTGCCGATGTTGGTTGTATCTGGCCAGGTCAAGCTTGCAACATGCACCAGTAGCTACCCAGAACTGGCACTTAGACAATTGGGAGATCAAGAAGCTCCAATTGTCACTATCGTCAAAAGCATCGTCAAATATGTGAGTACTATCAGGTCTGCTAGCGAAGGAGTGGTGGCACTTGAGCGGGCGCTCTATTTGATGCACTCAGACAGACCTGGACCTGTGTGGTTGGATATTCCGATAGACATCCAAGCGAGTATGGTTAACCCAATAGAGCTGGATGAACTGGCTGTTTCCGAGCGCAACTCTGATCTCAAAGGCAAGCTCATAAATGACAGCGGATGCCACCCGAATACATGCTTAGCACTCACCAGCACGAGCGCTCAATCTGATGAGATTCTTCAAGCGCAACTGTGTCAACTTAGCCAACGTTTGAACGCAGCAAAAAGACCTGTTGTGTTGGTTGGGACTGGTGTTAACTCTTCAAAAGCCAGAGCCGGTCTTGCCAGATTTCTTAAAAGTGTGCAGATTCCGGTCGTTACTGGCTGGAACGCTCTGGACTTGGTGCCTACAAACCACCCCAATTATTCAGGGCACCCTGGCACCGTTGGCGACAGGGTAGGAAACTTTGTGGTGCAGAACGCTGATTTTTTGTTGGTTATCGGTTGTCGTTTAAACATTAGACAGATTAGCTATAACTGGCAAAGTTTTGCCAAAAATGCATACATCAGCATGGTGGATGTTGATTCAGCAGAGCTGAACAAACCGACACTTCACCTGAATATGAAAATGCTGTCAACAGCAGAAACATTTTTTGATCAATTTTTGAATATTCATAAATCAAACAATAATTTGGAGCACTCAGCCTATTTAAAATGGTGTAAACAATTGGTTATACGCTATTCAAATGAGTATGAAAATGTCGAATCAAATGATGTTTTAAATCCATATAACTTTTT
>CAIYYA010000190.1 GCA_903930255.1 uncultured beta proteobacterium | reverse complement strand
TGCACTGATTGTTATCGCCAGATTTTTCGCTGGTTGCAAAGTTTTCGTCCAGGCAGCATTCCTGGGCGCTCGACGCTGTGCGAGGCGCGCAAGCGCTTGGGATGCAGGCCTCTTCTGGCGTTGCTCAAACGCGTTGTTTGCCTGCTGGGAAAACCAGAAACGCCCGGTGCGTTTTATCGTGGGATGCGAACCATGGCGGTTGATGACTTTGTTCTGGATGTAGCCGATACGCAAGCCAATGAACGTGCTTTTGGTCGGCCCAAGAGCGGTCGCGCTCTTGGTGCGTTTCCTCAAGCGCGGGTGTTGGCCCTGTGCGAAACGGGCAGTCATGTGATCTGGCGCTTTCTGATCAAGTCGATTTCGCGCAGTGAAACCAGTATGTTGCCGTATTTGATTCAATTCCTTGAGGCCAACATGCTGCTGTTATGGGATCGTGTATTCCTCAGCTATGACTCGGTTTTTCAGGTGCTCGCACGCAATGCCCACCTTTTGGTACGGATCAAAGGAAACAGGGTTTTCAAACCAATCCAGATGCTTGCCGATGGATCATTCCTGTCCAAAATGTACCGCTGCGACTACGACCGTCGTCACGACCGCAACGCCATCATGGTGAGAATCATCGAGTACACCTTCACTGACCCAAATCTCCCATGGGCAGGTGAAAAGCATCGCTTGCTCACCACCTTGCTTGACCCGCAGCTTGATCCGGCCAAGACACTGATCTGTCTTTACCACCAGCGTTGGGAAGAAGAGCTGACATTTGATGAGATCAAGACACATCAGCGTGAGCGTCCGGTACTGCGCAGTCAAACCCCAGCCGGTGTGGTTCAGGAAATTTACGGTCTCCTGCTGGGGCACTATGTCATTCGAGTTCTGATGCACGAAGCGGCACAAACGCTACAGATTGACCCAGATCGCATATCGTTCACCGCTACATTGAAAATTTTGCGCTGCCGTCTTGCGTCCATCCCGGTAAACCAAAACCAGCAGGAGCTTCAATCCTGGTATCACCAACTGGTGCTGGAAGTTTCCGAAGAAGTGATCCCGCCTCGCCGCCATCGAATCAACCCACGTGTCATCAAGGTGAAAATGAGCAAATGGCCGAAAAAAAGACCTGTTCATCGTACCTCTGCGCAACCGAGTAGACCGTTCGCAGAGGGATCTCTGTGCTCCATTGAACGGTATTGGGTTTAACCATGCAGATGTTCGCCGATACGGTGGCAAGGCAGATGCAACCGTAGTTGTTTTCAGAAAGTGGCTGCACCAGTTCATTGGGTTGTTCGCCATGTGTGTAGTGGATTTCTGACCGGGCGCTGATTTGAACTTGTCCGCTAAACATTCGTTTAGCGGACAAGTCGCTGGGCGTGTCTGCCTGAGCGCCCGACAGCCACCCAGTATCACTGATTTATCATTCTCCGACCAACATTAAGCTGTGAGGTGTGCCATGTCTGATTTAGAGGAACAGCAGAAAACTGCCGCCGGGATAGCCTTGGCTAGTGTGCAGTTCTTCTTTACGCTGGGCTGGACGGTGTATGTAATCTATCTGCCCGAGTTGCTCAAATCGGCAGGGCTGGCGGCCTCGTGGTTACCGGTATTGTTGATGGTTGACCAGTTGATTTTTGCGGCGATGGATATTGCCTTCGGCGTTGTTGCAGATCGCCTGACCAAGGGTTATCACACGCTGGCGCGGCTGCTTTTGGTACTTACAACGGTTTCTGCTGCGGCTTTTTTGCTGCTGCCGGTGCTCGGTGGAGTGACACCTCCTTTGCTCATTAGCGTGCTTTTGATTTGGGTGTTCAGTGCATCAGTGGTACGCGCGCCGACGCTAGTGCTGCTGACCAAACGTGCCAAGGCGGTGCAGCAGAGTCGTCTGGTCATCTGGTACACAGCCGGCATGGCGCTGGCTTCAGCCTTGTCACCTTTTGTTGGTATGCTGCTCAAAGGCGTTGATTCGCGTTTGCCGTTTGCGATTTCTGCATTGACCTTGCTGGCTGCCGTTGTCGTCTTGCGACGCTTTGTGGATCGCCCGGCACCGGCACCAGAGGTCCCACAAACACAGCCGATTGCCTTTATCGCTTATCTGCCTCTGCTACTGATTCTGGCTTTGGCTTCAGGCGGCTTTCAGTTGCACGCATTTTCGAATGCTGCGCATCACTATCTGGCTTACACAGCAAAAGAATACTTGCCGTGGCTGCTGCCGCTGCTGTGGGTTGGGTTTTTCCTGGCACTGCCTGGCGTGGGCGTGATCATCAAACGCTTTGGTGCGCTGGCCGTGGCGGCTGGCGGCATTCTACTCACCGCAGGCTGTAGTTACGCATCGGCTTTGGCCGGTAGTCTTGAAATGCTGATTGTTATTGAGTTGCTCGCGGGGGCTGGTTGGGCTGCAGCATTTGCCGGCTTGATGGAACAAGCCTCGGCATGGGGCACACGCGGTGCCGAGGGCTTGTTTATGGGCAGTTTTTTCTCAATGCTGGCAGTCGCCAGCTTTGCAAGGATTGGTTTTGTCAGCCTGTTGCTGCCGCACAGTCCTGCGCTGCAAAGCAT
>CAIYYA010000189.1 GCA_903930255.1 uncultured beta proteobacterium | reverse complement strand
TGGACAAAAGTCGAATTACTTGAGTTCGACTTTGGCGCCAGCTTCTTCCAGCTTTTTCTTAGCGGCTTCAGCGTCAGCTTTGGACACGCCTTCTTTGACTGCTTTAGGTGCGCCGTCAACCACGTCTTTGGCTTCTTTCAAGCCCAAGCCAGTGATCTCACGGACGGCCTTGATGACGGACACTTTGTTAGCGCCGGCTTCGAGCAACATCACGTTGAACTCTGTTTGCTCTTCAGCAACAGCTGCTGCACCACCACCAGCAGCAGCAGGTGCGGCCATGGCTGCGGCGCTTACGCCAAATTTCTCTTCGATGGCTTTAACCAGATCGTTGAGTTCCATGACCGTCATGCTGTCAAGCGCGGTCAAAAATGCGTCTTTATCGAATGCCATTTTTAATTCCTAAATAAGTTGGGTAAAACGTGTTGCAGACTATCAAGCCGCAACGGCTTCAGCTGCGGCTTCTGGTATAGCTTCTGCAGCACCAGCGCCTTTTTTCTCCGCAATCGCTGCCAGCACGCGAGCTGTGCGTGAAATTGGTGATTGCATTAAGCCCAACAACTGTGCCAACAAAACTTCCTTGGAAGGAATGCTTGCCAGTTGCTTAACGCCGTTCACGTCCAAAGCTTTTCCACCGTATGCACCACCACGAATCACCAACTTATCATTGGTTTTCGAGAATTCGGCGACTACTTTTGCAGCAGCCACAGCATCGACAGAGAAGCCATAGATCAGCGGACCGGTCATCAGGTCAGACACAACTTCAAAGCCACTCCCTGCAACAGCACGACGCGCCAGTGTGTTTTTCAACACACTCAGGCTAACACCGTTGCTGCGCGCGGTTGAGCGCAATTTGGTCATGTCGGCTACCTTGATACCCCGGTATTCCGCCATCACGAGCGTTTGAGCTTTGGCGGCGAGGCTAGTCACATCATTGATGACGGCTTCTTTCTCACTGCGATTAAGACTCAAGGTTTACTCCTTCAAAATGTATCCTTTAGCAGCATCTTCAACACCACTTAGGGACACGCCACATTTCAGCGACCAACTGATTAGGAATTTTGCAATTCTTTGGCAGTGGGATCGCCATCTGCGTTGGCCCTTGCGGATTAAGTGCAACGAAATAAGAGTTCATGCACGCCAACGGTCTTGGATGGCCTGCCAGAACATTGCGCTCTAAGCAGCCCACCACACCAGGCAACCCTTTCAGGCTGCCAGATTTCTGAGTTACGCGTTAACTGTTTGCAGATCAACGCGAACGCCAACACCCATGGTGCTGGAAACGGCCAGCTTGCGCAGGTACAACCCTTTGCTGGTGGCTGGCTTGGCTTTGGTCAACGCATCAATCAATGCCGACAAATTGCCTTGCAGCTTGTCGGTGTCGAATGAGCGACGACCAATCGTGCCATGCACAATGCCAGCCTTGTCAACACGAAACTGCACCTGGCCTGCTTTTGCGTTGCGCACAGCGGTTGCCACATCAGGCGTTACCGTGCCGACCTTTGGATTGGGCATCAAGCCACGTGGACCAAGAATCTGGCCCAAAGTGCCCACCACACGCATCGCGTCAGGCGCAGCAATGACCACATCAAATGGCATATTGCCGGCTTTGACCATGGCTGCCAGATCATCCATGCCAACAATGTCTGCACCCGCTGCTTTGGCTTCTTCAGCTTTGGCACCTTGAGCAAATACAGCAACACGCTTGGTCTTGCCTGTGCCATTGGGCAGCACAACTGCGCCACGCACAACTTGGTCAGACTTTTTGGCATCTACGCCCAATTGAACGGCAACGTCGATTGACTCGTCGAACTTGGCGTTGGCACATTCTTTGATGAGACCCAGTGCGTCCGACAAGGCATAGAGTTTGCCACTGTCAATTTTTCCTTGAAAGGCTTTTTGTTTTTTGGTTAAGCGTGACATTTAGACACCCTCCACATTCACGCCCATTGAGCGGGCAGAGCCAGCAATGGTACGAACGGCTGCATCCATGTCGGCAGCAGTCAAATCTTTCATTTTGGTCTTGGCAATTTCTTCAAGCTGAGCACGTGTGATCTTGCCGACTTTGGTTTTAAGTGCGTTTGCCGAACCCTTGTCAATCTTGACTGCTTTTTTGATCAAAATCGAAGAAGGTGGGGATTTGATGACAAACGTAAAACTCTTGTCTGCAAAGGCTGTGATCACCACGGGCAGTGGCAGACCTGGCTCAATACCTTGGGTCTGCGCATTAAATGCTTTGCAGAACTCCATGATGTTCAAACCACGTTGACCCAAAGCTGGGCCGATCGGGGGGGATGGATTTGCCTTGCCTGCAGGTACTTGCAGCTTGACAATACCGACGATTTTTTTCGCCATAGTTTTCTCCTAACGGGTATTAACGCTTAGCTTTGTGGTGCCACAAAATTCAGCTCCCCGAGATAAACGACTCATTTCAAACATTCACACCGAGTCGGAAAGTGTGAAATACAGTTAAACAGTTGAGGTCAGCGCCTGTGTGTCACGCGTGGATGTCAGCGCTTGAGAGGCAAAAATTCAGGTTTTTTCAATCTGAGAAAACTCAAGCTCGACGGGTGTTGCGCGGCCAAAAATGGTCACTGCCACACGAACTTTGCTCTTGTCGTAGTTAACTTCCTCGACTGAACCATTGAAATCGGCAAACGGACCTTCTTTTACCCTCACATACTCACCCACCACAAACTCAACCTTGTGACGTGGTTTTTCTGTGCCTTCCTGCATCTGAGTCACAATTTTTTGAACTTCAGCCTCGGAAATCGGTGATGGGCGGGTTTTGCCGCCACCGACGAAACCTGTCACCTTGTTGGTGTGCTTCACCAAGTGCCAACTTTCGTCATCCATGATCATTTCAACAAGCACATAGCCAGGGAAAAATTTGCGTTCAGTGGTTTTTTTCTGACCGTTTTTGATTTCAACGACTTCTTCCATCGGCACCAGAATTCGGCCAAATTTACTCTGCATTCCGGCACGATTGATACGCTCAAGAATATTGCGCTCAACCGCTTTCTCCATGCCCGAATAGGCATGAACGACATACCAGCGCAAATCGGGGTTCACTGGCGCAGAAGCCGCAGCTGCTGGAACCAGGCTATCGATGGAAATTGCTTCTACAACGTCAGTCATTATTTTTTCCACCCCAGAATCAAGTCATAAAAAAACCACTCAAGGGTTTTGTCAGTCAGCCACAGAAACAAAGCCATGATCAGAACAAAGCCAAACACATAGGCGGTCATTTGGATAGCCTCCTTGCGTGTTGGCCAGACCACCTTCTTGACTTCGCGAACCGCATCATTTCCAAAAGCCAGCAAAGCTTTTCCAGTTTCTGAGGTGAAAAATATCACCACAGCAACCGCCAAGCCTGCAAGCAAGCCCAGCCATTGAATCAAGGCGCCTTGCTTGCCGAGCATGTAGTACGCTACCAACGAGGCCAGAACCATGGCTGCAGCACCAGCCAATTTGGCCTTGTCTGCAGATGTGTTGACAGTTTGAACTTGTGGAATGGCCATTATGAATAGATTTTGCGCTTGTTAGTTTTCAAAATATTGCTGCGCTTTTAAGACGCACAAGCCCGTTATTCGCATAACGGGCTTTATTCTCTTTAGCTGCCAACTCGATCAGTTGGCAGGGGCAGTAGGAATCGAACCTACAACCTTCGGTTTTGGAGACCGACGCTCTGCCAATTGAGCTATGCCCCTATCTGATCTGTTCGGCTGCGTCGATTAAGCAATCACCTTGGCAACCACGCCCGCGCCGACGGTTTTGCCGCCCTCACGAATGGCGAAACGCAGGCCTTCTTCCATCGCGATTGGGGCAATCAGCTTCACAGTGATCGACACGTTGTCGCCTGGC
>CAIYYA010000188.1 GCA_903930255.1 uncultured beta proteobacterium | reverse complement strand
TTTCGGATGATTTGATCTCGACCGTTGGAATTTTTCCTGCTGAAAGATTGCGAAACGGTTGGTCCATGGTGGCTGTAAGTGTGATCCCTGCTTGTGAAGTGACAACTCTGATCATGGAAGAGTTGACATAGATTTTGGCGCCATGGCCCTTCTCCCCGATGGCATTTGGGTCGCTACGCCGGGTGGAATTTCCAAGATCGAAAAATGATTGCAACCCTTGTTGGTTCATTCCTGAGCCGTTATCTTCGATATCGCATATCAGGATGCGATCACCGGCATCCATTTCGGTATTAAAAGAAATGTGAATCTCAGACGCTCCTGCGTCGATTGAATTGCTGATGCTTTCCCGAACGAGATCAAGCGGGTTCGAAAAATCCGTCGCAATTTCCAGAAATTCGCGCGCTGCGTCCACCTTTGGCGTCAAGACTGAAAGCGACTTTGTTTCAACCAGGGACTGAGACGGTATTGCTTCGCAGAAATTTGATGGTGCAGGATTACCCCCAATTTGGTCAAACTGGTAATAACTTGGAGCGGTTTCAAAATTAGGTGACCGTGAACCGAAAAGAATTGGTGCTGCCTGAGCTTGAGATAAGTTGGTATTCGATGTAACCGGAAATGAAATTGGCCGGTTCAGTGAATAGAGGTTTGTCGGCGGATGGTTTTGCGTGTTTGCCGATTGAAATTCCGATGAGTTTAAGTTTGAGGTGTTCATGACATGGGTCCTTAATGATTTATTTAAGATTACTATGATGTTTATAAATATCATAATAAGCTCATTATATACATAAGAAGAAGTCTGTCAACTGATTCTGATACATTTACGCATCACACGATGAGTGGGGCTACCATGCTTAGGTTTCGACTGAAGGAATTGCTCGCGGAGAAGGAATTCCGCGAAAGACGCGTCGTTACGATGGTCGAGGTCGCCGATGCGACAGGTATTCATCGCATGACGCTGTCAAAGTTATCAAACCACCGTGGCTACAACGCAACAGCCGACGTGCTGGATCGACTCTGTTCCTATTTTGGGTGTCGGATTGATCAATTAGTCGAGCACATACCGGGATCGCCACACGTGGTTGGCAAAGAAATTTGATTCATGGGTGACGCTCTCACCGCTTCCGCCAAAATTTGTCCCCCTGATTTTCCGTTTCCCGTCACATATATTCACACTTGACGCATCCATACTTGGTGACCGCTTGATTACTGCACAAATGACTGCTGCGATTTCAAATGGACAAGCCAAACCACAATGGATTCGACATGATTGATGGATTGATATCAGGAAAACTTCACGGAACTCCGGAGGAGAGAATCGGTAAAAACGGTGCCCCGTTTGTGGTGGCCAAGGTGCTCGCTTCTAGCTGCGATGGTGAAAACATCATCCTGAACGTGATTGCGTTTGAGACTAAGACTTGCAAAGCACTGCTTCGTCTGGATGACGGTGACTCACTGGCACTGTCTGGCAGTTTGACACCAAGAGTTTGGATTGACAAGCAGGGTGCAGCAAGACCATCGCTGGATATGGTCGCGCATCAAGTTTTGTCTGCGTACGACATTGAGCGAAAAAGCAATCCAGAAGACTTTGAGTGAACGGGCACTCCACTTGCTTGGGCAGGTCTACAAACGAGTTGACGATAGGGTTTTGAAATACGCCATGACCATCTTCTGTACATCCATGTCACTCATGTGACATCTGCCATTGTTCGGCAGCAACTTGGTGCCAGGTTTCAGATTCGTTCGCGGTGAAAATTCATTTAGGTGGTCCACAAAAGCCTGTCCAAAGGAGCCTAACCGATGGCCCGCATCAGGCTTGGCAACAATGCTGATTTCCCCCACACTGTCGATTTGCAGTGGAATAACCAGCTCAACATTACATTTCGCTGCCAGTTCCTTAAGTGCCCTGATTAGCGCGGACTCCCGCAATGCCGCGTGCTGTGCGGAGGTGATTCGACCATTGGACAGCTGTTCGTCGGCCTGCGTTAGATGATTGACCGCTGCGATGAACCTAAAAGACATTCTGCATCCCCAAATTTACTGCAATTCTAAAATGCGATGCATGGGTATCGATGTGTTTTCTCATGCTCAAGAGTGTGATAAATTTGAACCGGGTTTAAAGCCCCCTCGTTTTTCCTCCCTGAACGAGGCCCGCAAGGGTTCTACCCGGCCTCCGTGCCGGGTTTTTTCTGGTCTAAGGCTACCGATTCGAGCGCGTAGCTAGAGATTCGGAACAGACGAAAGCGGATCAATTTTGGACGACGCCTTATTGATGCTTTGCAGAGTTTGAACAAAATCACGTGCTTGTTGACGCTGTTTTCTCGTGAGCGTCTTGCCTGCCTCGCCCGTCAGGAGCAACTCTAACAACAGAACTTTCATGCTTTTGCCCAATCTTCGCTGCAGTTCAGCCCATAGCCTGCGCAACCTCGGGCGCTTTAGCTCCGAGTCAAGCATGCTGCAGTCCATCAAAATGATGGACTGCTTTGATTTTGAACATAATCCTCCGCTAGCTACCAAAGCGCAGAGTCACGCATTTCCCTCAATTCTCTGCGCCGCCGGTTGCGAATCCACGTGGTTACAACACCTGCCACCGCAATGGCGCCAAATCCGACACCGGCGACCACACCCATTGACAACAGAGCACTACTCCCGCCAGATTTCCACAGCAGCGCCGCTCCTAGCGAGGCAGCCAATGCCAATAGTACGGCAACGAGTTTCATTTTTTTTGGCTTTCGGTGAATCAGTGATTTTCATCATATACCGAACGCGCATGTCTTCAGTCTGGTTAGCCGCAGGAGCACTTGGGTCATCTGTCTGTCTGCCTTAAACGAGGAAACCGGGGTAACAGAGGAAACGCCGGCGAATCAGCGCAAGCTGTGCATACGTCGACCAGGACATGTCAGCAAGGATAAAAAGCCAGTCGCGTTTACCATTCGCCATGGATGACATTAAAAATCTCGAAAGTCTTGGTCTTGTATTACCCAGCCCGCTCTATATGGTCGGCGCCATTTTGTTTGGCATAGTTGGCTACATGGCTTTCAGACGTGGACGCAAAGCCACTTCGCCAGCGCTGACCTGGACCGGTGTTGCATTGATGATCTACCCGTATACAGTATCTTCAACTTGGCTGTTGTGGCTTCTTGGTGCCGAAATGTGCGGGGTTCTCTATGTCAAATGGGAATAAGCCCGGATGCGTTAATGCGTCAAAACATGGACTTGCTTAAGATTGCCTCATGCCAATTTTGATATGTCACTTTGACACACCAGCTTCTACAAAGGACTGGCAAGCCATCAACGACGCTGTCATGGGTGGCGTATCTGTCAGTCGGTTACGCTTTGACGTGGCAGGTCACGCCGTATTTGAAGGGGAAGTTTCTCTTGAAAACAACGGGGGATTCGCCTCTGTGCGGGCATCAAGGCTTGACCTGGGATGTGTTGACACTGTGGCCTATGGCCTGACCGCTTGGGGGGATGGACACACGTACAAGCTCAATTTACGAACCGATTCGGGCTTTGATGGCTTGAACTACCAAGCTGCTTTTACACCTGCGCCAAGTCTATGGTCCCAAATTGTCCTGCCCGTCACGGCTTTTGAGCCAAACTTTCGGGGCAGATTGGTGCCTGGGACACCGCCGTTGCAGCCAGAGACAGTAAGGCAGGTTGGACTGTTGATTTCAGACAAGCAAGCCGAGCCATTTCAGCTCTTGGTGAAAAACATCGAAGCTCTGTCTCGTGAGTAGCCTGCACTGGATGCATCAATGAACGTGAGCTGGACATGGGTGATTTATCTGGCGCTTGTGCCGGTAGTTGTGTTTTTGGCTTTGCAGTGGCTGCGCCGGGAACTCACTCCAGCGCGTCTGGCGCATCCCGACAGAGTCGATTCTTTTTTGCCAAGCCCTCAGCACTTGAGAATTCCCACGCAAAACCAGCGCTATCTTTTTGCGCAATGGCTGCCGCAAGCCCCGTCCAAACAGATTTTGGGTACGGTCGTACTCATGCATGGATGGGGTGGAAATGGCAGCCAGTTGATGCCCGCAGCCAGGGAGTTGCACGCCCAAGGCTGGAACGTCTTGCTGCCCGATGCAAGATGTCATGGGCTCAGTGACACAGACACCTTCAGCTCGCTGCCTCGCTTTGCCGAAGACCTGGATGCTGCCTTGAACTGGTTGCTTGAGCATGAAGCCGCCTCACAGCATCGGTTGGTCGTGCTGGGGCATTCCGTTGGGGCGGCGGCGGCCATTTTGTGTGCATCGCGGCGCCTGGACGTGTCAGCCGTGGTCAGCGTGTCGGCATTTGCCCATCCTGAGCAAGTCATGCGGCGATGGTTGACTGAGTACCACATCCCATTCATCCCTGTAGGCTGGTTGATGAATCGATATATTGAGCATGTCATTGG
>CAIYYA010000187.1 GCA_903930255.1 uncultured beta proteobacterium | reverse complement strand
TGCATAACAGAGTTACTTCGAAAACGGTGGCTGAAGGTTGTAGAACAATCCGCTAGTGCCCAGCAACATTTGATTGGTAGGGAATCCGAATATCCTAATCCTGTGAGTCTTGCCCTTATGACAATAGGCGCGCGCCGAGTTCGGATCAGATCAACTGATGGAAAGGCACCGATGGACTCCGCCTTTACGAGCAAGTTTGCGAAGAGCATTTCGCTACATTTGTCTCCAAATAAAGAATTAGCTCCAGAATTTATTGCGGTCTATGTATTCCCTGAAGAGTTCAGGAGGTTTGTACGAATTAAAAGGGGGCAAATGCAACTTGACGATAAGAGTGAGTTTTTTATGCCGGCAATAGCCTTCGCTGTTAGGGCCAACTATGGAACAATTACTAAATGAATTTATAGAGCGGTCTTAGTTTCACTAGCCAGTAGTTCCTTTCGTGACACATCCCCCACAGCATCCCCAAACCCCCGTAACCACCACTGCAACCTGGCGCTGTCAACCACTGTCGCACTGATCTCATAGTGGTCTTCCAGCTCCACCACCTGCTGATCCAGCGACAGCGGCGACTCCAGCAGGTGCTGGCCGGCAGCTTTGGAGATGCGAAAAGTCAGGCGAATTTGCTTGCCTTCGCCAAAGCCAAAGCGGCCATCGTTGTCGTACTTTTTCAAATCAAATTCTTTGGGGCGTTCAAACTCGCGCGGGGTGGCCCGCGCGCTGGTGATGCGGTGCAGGGCCAGGCTGCGTTCGTTGTCATAGTCGGGGAAACGGCACACCAGGTACAGGCGCGGGCCTTGTTGGGCCAGGCCTAGCGGCATCACCTCGGTTTGGCTGCTTTTGCCGGCTGCATTTTTGTATTCCAACGCCAGCCAGCGGTTGGCATACAGGGCGTTGCTGACTTCATCAAACACACCGGGCTTGATTTTGGGGGGCAGCAGGGGCTGTGTTTCGCTGACCACACGCACTTTTTGCAGCCATTCGCGCTCGCGCTTGGCGCTGCTGTGCGGGCCAATGTTGCTGCGCGCCTGGGCAAAAAAGCTGTTCATCGACCGCATCAGCTTGGCCGGCAGCAAGTTGTTCAGGTGCTGTTCGGCCAGGGTTAGCAGCAGCGATTCTTGTTCGGTCAGGCTGGGCAGGGTCATGCCCTTGGCTAGCTCTTTCCAGCGGTAGCCATAGGGTGAACAGCTGTCATCTCGCTCAATGTCAAATTGACGGGTGAGCATTTCAAGCTGACGCTGAATGGTGCGGATGTCGCGGGCCAAACCGGCAGCGTTGAGCTGGGTGTGCAGCTCAGCGGCCGAGATTTTTCGGCCACGCGGAATGCGGCGCAACAGCTCCAACGCAATGCTCAAAGTTTCCAATGTGTCGGGGCGTTTGCGCATAGGGCGGACTTTCGTCAATAGGGTGGTCAGCCATTGTGACTCAGACAAAACACCTGGCGTAAGTTTGCGCATGCCCTTGCGCGCCTTTGATGCCGATGCTGCGCAAGGCTTTGATGCAGTTGTGCGCGGCTTTGTCGAACGGCATACCGGCCTTGATGACGCTTTGGTACAACATCAAACCAAACAGCATGGCTTCGCTGTCGAAAATCTCGCGCACCGAGGCCACGATGGGGCCCAGCTTGGCGGCTTTTTGAAAGGCCAGGATGGGCGCTTGATAGACACCCACCAGGCAGCACGAGAAAAATATGGGGTACCCCTCAAATTTGGAGAACACTTTGATGGTGTAGGGGTCGTCCAGATACAGCACGTCATCCAGCAATTGAATACAGGGCCGTTTGGTTTTGCTATCCACTTCACCGTGGCACGAGATATGAATAAACGGCGGCAGAATGTCGGTGTTGATGTTCTTGGCAAGCAGCTCGATGTCGCTCAGTTGGTGGATAGTCTTGAAGACAATGTCGCAACTAATCGACTTGAACCAGGTGTCAAGCAGGGCTTGTTCGGTGCGGGCTTCGTGCAAATCGATGGCCAGGTCACCTTCAAACACCAGCGGCATCGGCTTTCGGTGGGTCAACTTGCTGGCAGCGTAATCGCCACCGGGTTGGTTATGGCGAACCCAGCGCACGGTGTAAGTTCGGCCAGTGCCTGCGGGCAACTTGGTTACTACACCCAGGCGTTTTTCTCCAACCGGGTCATTGGGGTGGTGGTATTCAACCCAGTCGTTCACAGCAAATTTTTTAGGCATGACATCCTCACTAATAAGTTAAACAAAACCAATCGCGCCACGGCCACCTTGCTTCAAGGCGCATTCACCTTCGAGTGCGGCCACCAGCATGGCGGCCGATGCAACCGGGCGAAAGCGGTGCTGACGCGCTACCGCCGCAAAATCGCCTGGGGTGAGCTTGCAAAGGCGGTCTAACTGGTGGCGTTGCGCGGTTTCAGGCGCGGCCAACCCCAAGGCGCTGCATTGGCGCAGCAGCAGTTGCCAAGCCTGATCAGCCTTTAAATAGTCAAACTTCACTTTCAGATCAAAACGACGCACGGCCGCTTGATCCAGCCCGTCCATCAAGTTGGTGGAGGCGATAAAGATGCCGCTAAAGCTCTCCATCTGCGTCAGCATTTCGTTGACCAGGGTCACCTCCCATGACTGCTTGGCTCCCCGGCGGTCCTGCAAGAAGCCGTCCACCTCATCAATCAGCAGCAGGGCGTTGTCTTGCTCAGCTTGGCGAAAGGCGTGGCTGATTTGCTTTTCGCTGTCGCCCACCCATTTCGAGATCAAATCCGAGCCACGTTGAACATGCAGGGGCATCCCCAGTTTTTCTGCAACCCATCGGGCGTAAGCGGTTTTGCCGGTGCCGGGTGGGCCATACAAGCACAGCCGCCCTTGCCCACTGTGTGCCAAGCCATCCACCAAGGAGGCCAAATCAGCATCGGTTTGCAAAAACGCCGGGTCATACGTCTCAGGTAGGCGATTGGCATCGTTGCGCAAAATGGCGGGGTGGCCTTGGGCTAGCAGCGTGTTGCCAATCAGCAGTTCGACAGCATTGCTTGAAGCTTGAGGGCCCAATTGGTCGTGGATGGAGCGCACCACAGAGGCCGCCCGTGCCGCTACGGCTGGAGCCAATTCCTCAGATTCAGCAATGCACGCCACCGCCTGGTCGTTGAGCAAATCGCCACAGGCAACTTTGAGAATACGCTGGCGTTGCTGGCGCGGCGGAATGGGCAGCTCAATCACCAAATCAAAGCGGCGCACAAAAGCCGGATCCAGGTGGCGGATATGGTTGGACAGCCAAAGCGTGGGGATAACGTTTTCTTCGAGCGTGCGGTTGATCCAGGCTTTGCTGGTCTGGGTGGTGTCGCGGCCACCCAGAAGCTGCTGCATGAAGGAGATGCCGCTATCAAACACGTCAGCCGCTTCGTCAAAAGCAATCATCACCCGGCGCTTGGCCAAAATGCTTTGCGCGGCCCGGTAGGAACGCCAGCGCCGCTCGGGCTTGACGGCGTCACCGTCTTCGTCTTCGCTTGCCACCTGAAACAGCTCGCAGCCCAGCGTCGCGGCAAGTGCGCGGGAAAGTTCAGTTTTACCGGTACCTGGTGCGCCATAGACAAAGACATTCACGCCTTTGCGCTTGTGTTCCAGGGCGTTCGTCAGGTAGGGCTGCAGCACATTTAAAGAAGGCTGAATATGCGCGTAATCGGCCAAAGTGAGTTGCGCGGGTGGGCAGGGTGCCACGTTTTGGCGCAACAGCTCAACCGGATCCATCTCGCCTGACAAAATGTTGTCGACAAATTCGGCTGAGAGCAGCTCCAGCTTGAGGATCAAGGTGTCAAGCCCCTGGCGCTGACACGTCAGCAAGCCGCAGCGCTGCAGCACACCCTGTGTGGCCAGTGCTTCGCGCACCTGCACTTCGGTTAGATCGAGCAGCACCGACAGGGTGCGAATCACTTTGGCCGTGGCCAGCTGCCCCAGCCAATCGGCCGCATTTGCCAGCAGAGAATCACTGTGCAGCATCACGACAAATTCGAGGATGCGCACATCGACCGCACTCAGACCCACCAAAGTTGCAACCCGATCCAGATTGGTACGTAGTGATGGGGGCAGGTTCAAAGTCCGGGGTTTGCGCTCGGCTTTTTGGTGCAAGCGGCGCAATTCGGTGCGGATTTGTGCAACATGAAAGCCCCTGCGCGTGCGCTCGTCAGGTTCTTCGCCCAGATCGATTTCATCACCTTGGGCATCATCCAAATCCCAAGACTCTGGCGCCGGCTCGTCTTCAACCCAGCGACTCAGGCCAATCGCTTGAGCCAGTTGTTGGGTTTCAACACCACGGCGATTGATGAAATTGCGCTGCGCACCCAGTGGCACCAGCAAACGCAGCAGCCAGAGTGTGC
>CAIYYA010000186.1 GCA_903930255.1 uncultured beta proteobacterium | reverse complement strand
GGCTGTGCTGTTCTTTTGTTGGATAGCCACCGTGTGGCGCGGCGCTTTGTCGTTTGAAACGCCGATGTTGTTCGCTTTGGGTTTCTTGGTGTTATTTGGCTGGGGCGGGCTTACCGGTTTGGCACTGTCGGATGCCGCAGCTGACCCGCAATACCACAATGCTTATTTTCTGGTGGCACATTTCCACTACGCTTTTTATCCATCTGCCGTGATGGGTGCAATGGCTGCTGTGTATTACTGGTTACCCAAGTGGACTGGGCATATGCTCGATGAAAATTTGGGGAAATGGCATTTTTGGGTTGCTGTTGTGGGCTTCAATGTGACCTTTATTCCGCAGTTTTTTGTGGGCTTGGCGGGTATGCCACGGCGCATTCCAGATTATCCGGTGATGTTCGCCGAGTGGAACATGATCTCCAGTGTTGGCGCCTTCGTTTTAGGTGCATCACATCTGATTTTTGTCTACAACGTGATTAAGAATATTCGTGGTGGTGAAAAGGCCGCTGACAAAGCCTGGGAGGGTGCGGAGGGGCTTGAATGGACTTTGCCTTCGCCTGCTCCTTATCACACCTTTGAAACGCCTCCTGAAATCAAGTGATCATGTCTGGCATGGAAACGACATTGAAACCGCAGCAGAGTCAAAATACCGTCAATCAAGATGCAGATTGGCAAAAACGCCAACGTGACAACGTGCGACTGGGTGTTTTCTTTGGAATTATTGTGCTGGCGATATTTTTGGGGTCCATGTGGAAATATCGCCCGTTTTAGCACCACTTTCAGTCCTGCAACGTCAGCACAACAACTTGCGGCTGGCTTTGCGCTTGGGTTTGGTCGTTGCATTCTTTTCTGTTTTTGGCTTTGCCTTGGTGCCACTTTACGATGTTATTTGTGAGCTCACCGGCCTCAATGGCAAGACCAATGCGGTTGCTGCTGTGATGGATAAAAATACTCAGATTGACATGTCGCGCACCATCAATGTCGAATTTTTGAGCCACACCATGCCTGGGGTTGGATTGACGTTCAAGCCCGAGCAATTTACGTTGCGTGTTCATCCAGGTGAGATTTCACGCATGAACTACAGCGTGACCAATAACAGCAACGAAGTGTTTGTTGGGCAAGCCATTCCCAGTGTTACGCCTGCCGTAGCGGCGCAGCACTTTGAAAAGCTCGAATGTTTTTGTTTTAGCCAGCAAACTTTTCAACCCCATGAGACGCGCGTCATGCCGGTGGTTTACGTAGTTAACCCCAAAATAGGCCAGGATATTGGCACGGTCACGCTCTCGTATACTTTTTTTCAAGCTGTCAAAGCTAAAAGCTGATTTGTAAGGAACCCACTATGACGCATGCAAACACTCTCGCCGCACGTGGCCACTACTTTGTGCCAGCGGCCAGCCGCTACTCAACATTTTTGTCGGTTGGTATCTTTTTGACTGCGCTGGGTTTTATCTTCCGCTTAAATGGCACGCCAGCTGGGCTATGGAGCATGTTGGCAGGCGGAGCCTTGATCATGTACGTGATCGTCGGCTGGTTTGGTGAGCTCATTCATGAAAACATGAACGGCATGTATACCCAATGGGAAGACCGCTCTTACCGCATCGGTATGGTCTGGTTTATTTTTTCAGAAGTCATGTTTTTTGCCTGCTTTTTTGGTGTGCTTTATTACATCCGCCGCATTTCTCTGCCCGAGTTGGGTGGTTTTGATGTTCAATTCACACCTTACGATAAATTCACCAGTGCTTGGCCTAGCTCAGGCCCCATGGGGGATGCCTTTTCACCAATGCATGCGTGGGGAATTCCTGCTATCAATACATTGCTGTTGTTGACATCGGGAGCGACGCTGACCTGGGCACATTGGGGTTTGATCAAGGAAAAGCGCTCGCAGCTGAATATCGGGTTAGCCTTGACGATCGCTTTGGGCGTGACCTTCATGGGCTTTCAGGTTTATGAATATGCACATGCTTATGCAGAGATGGGCTTGACCCTGGGTGCTGGTGTCTATGGTGCAACTTTCTATATTTTGACGGGTTTTCACGGTTTGCACGTCACTTTGGGTACCATCATGCTGATGGTCATGCTGGGTCGCGGCTTAAACGGCCATTTTTCAGAACACAACCATTTCGCTTTTGAAGCGGTTGCCTGGTATTGGCATTTTGTTGATGTGGTCTGGCTGATTCTGTTCGTTTTTGTTTATATTCTTTAAGCCTGTCTGCCAAAGAACGTTCACTTTGTGCTCAGCCTTTTGCTGGAATCAGACCAAGATAAATACTCAAAAGCAATACCACAAATAGTCCAATCGATAGTCCGACTCGAATGGTGAGTGTTTGGACGATGCGTTTGCGTTTGTTAGCATCGTCATGGTTAAAAAACATGGCAAGTGCGCTGAACAGACTGATCAAAATCATCGCCAGGGCCATCAAAATCAAAATTTTCACCAACATTGGAATCCTTTAAATGGGTTGGCTGCATTATGCTGTTTGCCATGTCAATATGCCTAAGCTTAGATTTCAGTTCAGACTTGTTCCCGCGCTGGCTGCACTTTTAGGCATGATGTTGTTTGTCTATCTTGGGCTTTGGCAGTCAGGCAAAGGTGATCGATTGGCTGTCGAATTGGCGCAGCGTGCTGCCCGCCATCAACTCGGACCAGTCATTGTGCATTCCGATCTGCTCGATGCACAGGCGCTGCGCGATGCACCCATTTCAGTGGTGGGACGATATTTACCTGAGCAGCAGTTCTTTTTGGATAATCGTCAGGAAAACGGTCAAGCTGGCGTGCACGTCATAACACCCTTGCAGATTGAAGGCACACAGACCTTGATATTGGTCAACCGTGGGTGGGTGGGTTGGCCCAATGGTCGTGGTGTTTTGCCTGTGGTGTCAACGCCAGTTGGGCGAATTACGCTGACTGGGCTGGCTGCTGTGCCCTCAACAAAAGAATTTTTTCTGATGCCCAAACAAGTGCAAGCTGAGTCAAAGTTGTGGTCGCGCCTGGACATGAAGCGTGCTGCAGCGCAGCTGAAAAGTGCGCTGCAGCCGGTGGTTTTGCTGCAAAACAGCGAGGATGCCCAAGACGGGTTGATTCGCCACTGGGAGCCACCGCAAGACCGCGTTGGTTTGCACCGAGGTTATGCTTTTCAATGGTTTGGTATGGCGGCTGCTTTATTTGTTTTTTATCTGGGTGCCAGCTTGCGTAAAGGTCAACAGGCATGAGTCATTTGACGCCCGATAAAGCACTTGATCTATCAGTGCACTCCCTGCCAGACAGCGCTGCGCTCAACCCGCGTGTGGTGATGACTGGGCGTCTCAAGTTGCTGGCCATTTTGTTTTTGTGTTCGATGCCGGTGTTGCTGGCCTATTTTGCCTATTACGTTGTGCGCCCACAAGGGGCTGCTTCTTATGGTGAGCTGATCACGCCGCTGCGCGAGTTGCCCCTTGCTTCGGGTTTTACACTGAATGGCAGCGAAAAACCGTTGGCGACATTGAAGGCACAGTGGCTACTGATCAAAGTCGATGGTGGCGCGTGTCTGCAAGATTGCCAAAAGCAGCTGGTGCTCTTGCGTCAGTTTCGACTCATGCTAGGCAAAGACATGGATCGCATTGATTGGGTCTGGATGGTGAATGACCAACAAGTTGTCGCCGCTGATTTAAGCCAGGCCTTGAAAAAAGACCAAGCCACCGTTTTGCGGGTTGACCCTGTGGTTCTGCAGAACTGGTTGATTGTTCCTGCCGGAAAATCACAGACAGATTATTTCTTTGTGATCGATCCGATGGGTAACGCCATGATGCGTTTGCCTGTGAGGTTTGATAGTTCGGCCATAACCAAGGCCAAGCGCGATATGGAGCACTTGCTGCGCGCCTCTTTGCCTTGGGATCCCCCGGGGCGTTGATGACACGTATGTTATTTTGATGAACGTGCAAGCTGCTTTCGATTTTTCACCTCTTTCCGGTTTGCTGCTGATCGGTGGGCTTTTGGCGTTGGGCCCGGCGCTCTGGGTGTGGTTTAAAAACAGGGCGGCTTCAACTGGCAGACGCGTGCAGGCTGTGCGCGTGTTGACGCTTTTTCTGACCTTCGATTTGATCTTGTTTGGCGCGTTTACCCGATTGACGGATTCCGGTTTGGGTTGCCCTGACTGGCCTGGCTGTTATGGCAACGCTTCACCCTTGGGTGCTACTGATCAAATTACCCAAGCTCAAACCGCCATGCCAACGGGACCAGTTACCCATGCCAAGGCCTGGATTGAAATGCTGCACCGGTATATCGCCAGCGGTGTCGGTTTTTTGATTTTGCTACTGACCGTGAAGAGTTGGCATGACTGGCTAACTCAGCGCAGGAACGTTGTTAAATTGAATCACGCTGCAGGATGGCCCCGGCTTAGCACCCTGACTGTGTTTTGGGTTTGCTTGCAAGGTGCTTTTGGTGCATGGACGGTGACCATGAAGCTTTTTCCATTGATTGTGACGCTGCACTTGCTGGGCGCTCTGGTGCTGCTGGTGTTGTTAGGCTTGCAGGTCGCTCAGCATGCCGCACAAAAAAGTCAATCTCGTGCCATGCCGGCAGGTTTGCCGGGCTTGCTCGTCGCCTCGCTTTTGCTGTTGTTCATGCAGATCGCACTTGGAGGCTGGGTCAGTAGCAATTACGCTGTGCTGGTTTGCAGTGATTTTCCAACCTGCCAGGGGCATTGGTGGCCCGAGATGGATTTTCGAGCCGGGTTTGAGCTTTGGCGCGGTTTGGGTGTCACGGGTTCGGGCGAGCTTCTGAGTTTCACTGCTCTGACGGCGATTCACGTGGCTCACCGGTTGATGGCGTACGTGGTGCTTGCGTTGTTGATGGTGCTGGCGTGGCAGCTTAACCGTTTTGCCTTGTGGCGACTGCAAGCACGCGTGCTTGCAGGACTGATTGGCTTGCAGCTTGCCACGGGTTTGAGTAACGTTGTGCTGGGCTGGCCCATGCTCAGCGCCTTGCTGCACACCGGTGGTGCGGCTGCTTTGGTGATGACCCTGATTTGGACACTGAGTAGCACCAGCGTTCTCAAGCTGAGACCGTTGTATGGCTAATTCAGACGCGCATCCTCCAACCAGCAGCCTGTCGGTTTGGCAGCAGTATCACGCCCTGACCAAGCCCCGAGTGATTCAGTTGATTGTTTTTTGTGCCTTGATCGGCATGGCGCTTGCAGTGCCAGGCTTGCCGACGTGGCACGAGCTGTGGTTGGCTTTGCTCGCCTGTCTGGGTATTTGGCTGGTTGCTGCTGCAGCTGCAGCTTTTAACTGCATCATTGAAAAAAGCATTGATGCCAAGATGAAGCGCACAGCCTGGCGCCCCACTGCGAAAGGTCAGTTGGGCGATTGGCAAACTTTGTTGTTTTCTGCCGTGTTATGCAGCCTGGGTTCGGCGCTGCTGTATTTTTTTGTGAACCCGTTGACTATGTGGCTGACTTTTGCAACCTTCATTGGCTATGCAGTGATCTACACCATCATTCTGAAACCTCTGACACCGCAGAACATCGTGATTGGCGGAGCCTCAGGTGCCATGCCGCCGGTGCTGGGGTGGGCTGCCATGTCGGGCAACGTGGGTCCCGAAGCGCTTATTTTGTTTTTAATCATTTTTTTATGGACGCCACCGCATTTCTGGGCGCTGGCTTTGTATCGGGTTGAGGACTATCGAAAATCCGGGCTTCCCATGTTGCCGGTTACTCACGGAAATGCGTTTACGCGACTGATGGTGTTGCTTTATACCTTTATTCTTCTGGCGGCTTGCTTGTTGCCCTATATCTATGGCATGAGCTCATGGCCCTATTTATTGGCTGCCGTTGTGCTGAATGCGGGCTTTTGTTTGCATGCTTATTGGCTTTGGCGCGATTATTCAGATGCCCTGGCGCGCAAGACATTTCGCTATTCACTCATCCATTTAAGTCTGTTATTCGCAGCGTTGTTGATTGACCACTATGTTGGCTGAGTGCATTCAGGCATCCGAGGTTGCGCGTTTTTGCACGCAGTCAATATAGGCGTTGCCATCGGGTGGGCGACCCGCACGCTGGCTGTCCCAAATCATTTGCCCTAAACAGGTCATCACCTCATGGTGTGCTTCGTGCAGCCCGTCCAGGCGATGCGTGAGCAACTCAACCGCCTGGCGCATGCCACGCGGCTGGTCAATGCTGCACTGTTCGGTAATCGATAAATGCATGGATAAATGCAAAAACGGGTTGCTTTTGCCATCTTCCGTGTCGAGCATACTGCGCAGTGCAGCATCCACATCGGCTAGTTCGGTGTGGTATTCCGGATGTTCATCGATCCACAACGATGCTATTTTTTCAATAGCTTCCAGTGCTTGTCCAGCTTGCGCTTTAGCATAAGTTGAACAAAAAAATCGTCGTACATCAGCTTGCGAGGGTGAAAACATAAATTGACTCGTTGAACGGTCTCAGACTTCCAGGTTGTCAATCAGGCGTGTGTTACCAATTTTTGCAGCACCCAGAACCACCAGACCCTGTTCGATTGCCAGCGTCGCTACTTGCTCGGTGCTCGGCGTTTGAAGATCAGTGCGCCGTCGCACCACCAGATAGTCGCATTGCCAGCCCCGCGCCGACAGTACTTGCATAGCTTGTTGCTCAATGGTGGCCAGATCGGTGCTGCCAGCACGCAGCGCTTGCGCCATGCTGTGCAGTGTTTGCGAAAGTGCTGTGGCTTCCTGACGCTGCACTGCACTCAAATAGTTATTCCGCGAAGACAGCGCCAAACCGTCTTCGGCGCGCAGCGTGGCTCCCCCCAGCACCTCGATAGGCAGGGCAAACTGGCGCACCATGTTTTTCAAAACCATCAGTTGCTGGTAGTCTTTTTGACCAAACACTGCGATGCGAGGTTGCACGCAGGCGAACAATTTCATCACCACGGTACAGACCCCGACAAAAAAGCCAGGTCTGAAATGTCCCTCCAGAATATCTGCCAAATGTGCGGGTGGCTGTACTTTGAAGTTTTGTGGCTCCGGATAAAGTTCCAGTTCGTTGGGTGCAAACAGTACATCGCAGCCTGCCGCTTGCAAAGCCTGGCAATCAGCTTCCCATGTGCGCGGGTAGGTGTCAAAGTCTTCGTGCGGCAAAAACTGTAGACGATTGACAAAAATGCTAACCACGGTGACATCTCCCAGCGGTTTGGCCTGGCGAACTAAGGCCAGGTGTCCGGCGTGCAAATTGCCCATGGTCGGAACAAAGGCCGGGCGGTTAAAGTCATTCAGGACTTCGCGCAGATCAGAGATGGTGTGAATAATTTTCATATGGATATTGCTCAGTCCATTTGGGCTGAACTTGGCAAAGACAAGTTGCGTTGCTCCCAGCCGATCTGGTGTTACCACGCGTGCTGGGTGTTATCCGGAAAGCTGCCATTTTTGACGGCTTGCACATAGGCTTGCATGGCCTCTTTAATGCCATGTTGTCCGGCAATGCCGGGGGTTGCCGCCATGAAGTTGCGCACAAAGCGCGGCATTTTCCCCAGGTTCAAACCGAGCATGTCGTGCAGCACTAACACTTGACCCGCTGTGCCGCTGCCAGCGCCAATGCCAATGGTGGCGCAGTGCGGTAATTCGGCAGTGAGCTCTGCGGAAAGTAGTGCGGGCACCATTTCCAACACCATCAAGGATGCCCCGGCATCTTGTAGCTCGTTGGCTTGCTGTTTCATAATGTCAGCCGAAGCCTGGGTTTTACCCTGAACCCGGTAACCACCCAGTGCATGCACGGTTTGTGGGGTCAGTCCAAGATGGGCACACACCGGGATGCCGCGCTGCACCAGAAAATGCACGGTTTCAGCCGTCCAGCCACCGCCTTCCAACTTGACCATGTGCGCGCCGGCCTGCATCAATACGGCGGCGTTGCGCAGCGCTTGCTCTTTGGATTCGTGGTAGGTGCCGTAGGGCAGGTCACCAATAATCCAAGCCGTGCCTTGCACTCGGCGCACACCGCGCGTGACGCTTTCCACGTGGTAGCGCATGGTTTCGAGTGAAACGCCCACGGTGCTACTCAAGCCCTGGCAAACCATGCCAAGAGAGTCTCCGATCAGAATGCATTCAACACCGGCAGCGTCGGCTACGGCGGCAAAAGTGGCATCGTAGGCGGTGAGCATGGTAATTTTTTCGCCACGCGAGTGCATTTCCAGCAAGCGTGGCAGGCTGATCGGCTTGCGCGTTGCCGGGTTGCTGGCTGGGGGCAGGGTGCCGTAGGGAGAAGCACTTTGGGTTGAAAGCTGGTTCATTGAATAAAGCCCAAAAAAATGTGGCGCGAGTCTAACGCAGCCGTTGCTATGTGTTGGCTGGTTGCAAAATGGTCGGTTCAGCGCTGGCAGCCAGATCAGGATAGTCACGGCTGAAGTGCAGTCCTCTGCTCTCCGTTCGTGCTTGCGCTGAACGCACGATCAAATCCGCCACTTGCACCAAATTGCGCAACTCCAGCAAATCACGCGTGACGTGGAAATTGGCATAAAACTCCTGAATTTCATCTTGCAGCAAGGCAATCCGATGGGCGGCTCGGTCGAGCCGTTTGTTGGTTCGCACAATGCCAACATAGTCCCACATGAAACGACGTAACTCGTCCCAATTGTGTGAAATCACCACCGTTTCGTCGGCATCGCTGACCCGGCTGTCGTCCCAGGCAGGTAATGCATACGTTGCCGGAGTAAGCGCCAGTTCAATGTCATGCGCCGTGGCCTGCGCAAACACCATGCATTCAACCAGTGAATTACTGGCCAGACGATTGGCGCCATGCAAACCACTGCAAGCTGCTTCGCCAATGGCATACAGGCCGGCAATATCGGTTCGACCATGCAGATCGGCCAAAACGCCACCGCAGGTGTAATGCGCTGCCGGTACAACCGGTATCGGCTCTTTCGCGATATCGATGCCCAATTCAAGGCAGCGTGCGTAAATGTTGGGAAAGTGCTCTTGTAAAAAGCTCAACGGCTGGTGCGAAATATCCAGATAGACGCAGTCAAAGCCGCCTTTCTTCATTTCGAAATCAATCGCCCGCGCTACGACGTCGCGTGGTGCCAGCTCGGCACGTGCATCGTGGTGTGGCATAAATCGCGTGCCATCGGGCAGCAACAAGCGACCACCTTCACCCCGCACAGCCTCACTGATCAAAAATGATTTGGCGTGCGGGTGATACAGGCAGGTGGGGTGAAACTGAATGAACTCCATGTTTTGCACGCGGCAGCCGGCACGCCAGGCGGCAGCGATACCGTCCCCGGTGGCGGTATCGGGGTTGGTGGTGTACAGGTAAACCTTGCCCGCGCCACCTGTAGCCAAAATGGTTTGTGCCGCTGCAAAGGTGAGAACTTGGTCGCGCTCATCGTCCAGCGCATAAAGACCCAGGCACTGCTGCCCTGGCAAACCCATTTTGTCACTGGTGATCAGGTCAACCAGCGTGTGGTGCTCAAACAGGGTGATGTTGGGGGTTTTGAGCACGCGCTCAATCAGTGTGCGCTGCACCGCAGCACCGGTTGCATCGGTCACGTGGACGATGCGGCGCGCGCTGTGCCCACCTTCTCGGGTCAGGTGCAGTTGTCCGTCTTCTTCAGAGAATGGAACCCCCATTTTTTGTAACCAGGCAATTGCCACTGGGGCTTGCTCCACGACAAAACGTGTGGCGGGCAGATCACACAGTCCGGCACCTGCGACCAGCGTGTCGTCAATGTGGGCATCAAAGCTGTCGTCTTTGCTCCAAACTGCGGCAATGCCACCTTGGGCCCAACCGCTTGAGCCTTCGGATACCGCGCGCTTGGTGATGATGGCCACACGCTTGTGGGGTGCCAACAGCAGGGCGGCACTAAGTCCAGCCAAACCACTGCCAACGATCAATACGTCGAAGTTCAGGGTTGCTGGCGCTGGGGGATGCTGACGAGTAGGCATAAAACTCCTTGGTGAAGCTTAACAGGGGGTGTATGTTAGGCGCACATAAATGGGGGCAAACGCCTCGGCTTGCGTGATCTCGATGAGGGTTTCCTTAGCCAGTTCGAGCATGGCAATAAAGGTCACCACCAGCACTGGCGTGCCAAGTGAGGGATCAAACAAGGCTTCAAATTCGACAAAACGTCGGCCACGCAAAGTTTTTAGCAGCAAGCTCATGTGTTCGCGCACAGAGAGTTCGGCGCGGCTGATCTTGTGGTGCTGCACCAGTTTGGCGCGGCTCAGAATATTCGCCCAGGCAGCTTGCAATTCACCTGCGCAGACATGCGGAAAACGAGGTTGTAGGCTTTGTTCGATATAAACCTGGGCTTGCAAAAAATCGCGACCCAGTTGCGGCAACTCATTGAGTTTGGCCGCTGACAATTTGATTTGTTCGTATTCCAGCAAGCGGCGCACCAACTCGGCGCGCGGGTCTTGGGCTTCATGGCCTTGCGCTGCCGGCTTAGGGGGCAACAGCATGCGTGATTTGATTTCAATCAGCATGGCGGCCATCAGCAGATATTCAGCAGCCAGCTCTAGGTTGCGATGACGAATTTCTTCAACATAGCTGAGATATTGGCGCGTCAGTCCGGCCATAGGAATATCCAAAATATTGAAGTTTTGCTTGCGAATGAGGTAAAGCAGCAAGTCCAGCGGGCCTTCAAAGGCTTCCAGAAACACCTCGAGTGCATCGGGTGGAATATACAAATCTTGTGGCATGGCAAACAGCGGTTCACCATACAAGCGAGCCACCGCCACTTGGTCGATCACCATAGGTAAACCCAAACCATCGACGGTGTCGTTAATGACCCTGGAGGTCGTGTCAACCATGAGTGGCTAAATTGCTATTGAATAAATAGCTGTTGATGTATGTTCAGCAAGCCCTGAGGCCTTAAACGCTGCTTATTGTGAATGCGTTTGGTAAACGTAGGGCTTTTGTTCAACGCGAGCACGCCGAAAGCCAAGCCAGGCCGCACGATCAACGGTTTTGTCCCACAGCAGGTTTAGTCCTTGGCGCTGGCGCTCTTCCATTTGTGGGTTTTCGGCTTTGAGCTGATCAATAAACAGCGTGGCTTCAGATTGGTACTGTGGGCGATAAAAAATGTTCATGGTGCTACCTTTGAAATGGATTTTAGCCCTGCGTCGTGATCCGGCATGCTGAAGGCTCCAAATGAATCCTTTCGGATGTTTGAACAAGTGTAATATCCGACGCCATGGTTGACTGTTTTTCTCGAATGCTTCATGACACTTTTTCCTAACCCTACTTCCTGGGTTCATCTGGATTGGGTGTTGCTGATTGTGCTGGCCTGGTTGCTGATTGGCTTGGCAGGTCTTGTGGCGCTGCGCCGCTTGCGCTTGGTCGCCATTGTGTTGTTTCCCTTGGGCGCTCTCGTTTCAATCGGCTTGATGGCCGTGGCTTTGAGTGCAGCCTTTGCTCCACCTGAAGTTGCCGTCTTACCGCTGGGTTTGCCACAACTGCCTTTTCATTTGCGACTAGATAGCTTGTCGGCTTTTTTTCTGTTGCTCATCGGTGGCGTATCGGCTGGCGTGTCGGCTTTTGCTGCCGGCTATTTTCGCCAAGGCGAGGGAACTCCTGCTGGCCTGATTTGTCTTGAATACCATGTCTTTCTGGCCAGTATTGCCATGGTTGTCATGGCTGATGATGCGTATGTGTTCATGGTGATGTGGGAAACCATGGCTTTTTCGTCATTTTTTCTGGTCATGGCGAACCACCGCATTGCTGAAATCCGTCGTGCGGGCTACCTTTATATGCTGGTGGCACACATTGGCGCCTTGGGCATTTTGTTGTGTTTTGGCTTGCTGCAGGCCAATACGGGTGATTACACCTTTGCCAATATGCGTGCCCAGCATCTGAGTCCGTTTTGGGCTTCGGTGGCGTTTGTCTTGGCGGTTTTTGGATTTGGCGCTAAAGCCGGTGTTTTACCCTTGCACGCCTGGTTACCCGAGGCACACCCGGCAGCACCGTCGCCCTTTTCGGCCTTGATGAGTGGTGTGATGCTGAAAATTGCGTTGTATGGCATTTTGCGGGTGGCCTTTGATTTGCTGCAGACACGAATTTGGTGGTGGGGCGTGTTGCTGATGGCTGTGGGTTTGTTAACGGCCTTATTTGGCGTCGTGTTTTCCACCGTTCAAGTCGAAATGAAGCGTTTGCTGGCTTATTCTTCCATTGAAAACATTGGCTTGATGTGTGCAGGTTTAGGGCTGTCTTTGCTGTTTTCTGCGTATGGCATGCACGCCTATGCGGCCTTGGCGATGACAGCAGCTCTCTACCAGATGATTAGCCACGGTTTTTTCAAGAGCCTGTTGTTTTGCAGCACCGGGGCGGTGATGCATGCCACCGGCGAGCGCAGCTTGGGCAAACTCGGTGGGCTGATCCGCTATATGCCTTGGGTCGCCTGGCCTACGCTGGTGGGCGTGCTGTCTTGTGCGGGCTTGCCCCCATTGGGTGGCTTTGTTGCCGAGTGGTTGTTGCTGCAGAGTTTTTTGTTCACGACGGGCTTGCCCAGTTCCTTTTTAGATATGCTGGTGCCGGTTATGGCGGCTTTGATTGCCTTGATTGCTGCGCTCTCAGGCTACACCATGGTGAAGTATTTTGGGGTGATTTTTCTCGGTCAACCGCGTGATGACAAGTTGAAATCAGCCCATGATGCTGGTCCCTGGGAACGTTTGGGCATGTTGTGGCTGGTGGTAGGGTGTATCGGATTAGGCTTGTTTCCGAATCAAGTCATCGCCTTGCTCGATCCGGTGACGCGCGCATTGGTTCACGCTGGTTTGACGCAGTCCATGGCCGACAACAGTTGGCTGCTGGTGCCGGTCAGCATGGAGCGCGCCAGTTATGCGCCAGCGATTTTCTTGCTCGGCGTGTTGAGCCTGTTTGGTCTGGTTTTTGTGCTGGTGCGCAGGCTCTACCACGGGCGCCTACGTCGGGTACCGCCATGGGACTGCGGTCATCCCTGGCAAACGGCGCGCATGCAGGACACCGCAGAGGGGTTTGGTCAGCCAATTCGGCAGATTTTCGAACCATTTTTTCGGATCAAACGCCAACACCCCAGTGCTTTTGATGTCCAGCCCAGCTACCGTGTCACCGTGGAAGACCCACTTTGGTACTGGCTGTATCTGCCCGTTGCGCACCTGGTCGAACGCGTCTCCAAAATAGTGGGTTTGCTGCAGCGTGGGCGTATTGCGGTGTATTTGACCTATAGTTTTGTCACCCTGATCGTGGTGTTGCTGGTGGTGAAGCGATGACTGCACTGGCTATTTTTTCGCAATTGTTGGCCATGCTGATGGCCTTGCTGTTGGCACCCTTGCTGAGTGGCTGGATTAATCAGTGTCGTCATTGGTTGCAAAATAAATCAGCACCCAGCTTGTTGCAGCCCTACCGCATGTTGCACAAATTGTTCAACAAAGAGTCGCTCATGGCTGAGCATGCCTCGCCTCTGTACCGTTTTGCACCCTATGTCATTTTTGGCTGCATGCTGCTGGCCAGCTCGATCATTCCAACGCTTTCAACCGATTTGCCCCTGTCACCCGCAGCCGATGCCATTGCACTTGTCGGCTTGTTTGCCTTGGCGCGGGTATTTATCTCGCTCGCTGCCATGGATATCGGAACTGCGTTTGGCTCACTCGGGGCACGCCGCGAAATGTTGGTGGGTTTTCTGGCCGAGCCTGCTTTGTTGATGGTGCTGTTTTGTGCTTCCATGATTACTCGCTCGACTTCGCTCACCGCCATAGTGGAAACCCTGGCGCATCGAGAGTTGACGATTTACCCCAGTATGTTGCTCGCCGGTGTCGCTTTTACCATGGTCTCGCTGGCTGAGAATGCCCGCGTGCCGGTGGACAACCCGGACACCCATCTCGAATTGACCATGATTCATGAAGCCTTGATTCTGGAGTATTCGGCACGCCACCTGGCTTTGCTCGAATGGGCTGCCAGCCTGAAGTTGTTTGCCTACTCTGGCATTGGTTTGGCGCTGTTTTTCCCCTGGGGGGTGGCCGAAGCGAATGCGCCGATGGCCTTGTTGCTGGCCTTGCCAGTGTTTGTTTTGAAGCTGGCGGCTGGTGGGCTGCTATTGGCGGCGATTGAGACCATCAGTGCCAAAATGCGCATTTTTCGTGTTCCTGAATTTTTAGGAACGGCCTTCTTGCTGGCGGTGATTGGTCTTCTGGTGAATGTTTTACTGGGTGTCGGATGATTAAATTTGCCCCTCAACTGATCAACCTGTTTGCCACGCTGATTTTGCTGTTGTCATTTGCCATGATCTCGCAACGGCGCATTGTTTCGCTTATCAATTTGTTCATGTTGCAGGGAGTCGTACTGGTTGGCGCTTCGTTCATGCTGGGTTATGCCACCCACCAACCTGACTTGTATGTGTCGGGCACATTGACCCTGGTGCTCAAAGTGATCTTGATTCCGTGGATGCTGCACCGCATGATCCGCAAACTCAATGTGCGCTGGGACGTTGAAACTTTGTTGAATATTCCGACCACCATGTTGGTGGGGATTGCACTGGTTATTTTTTCGTTCAGTCTGGCTTTGCCTATTTCGCGCTTGTCTGACTCGATTGCGGGGGGCGCTTTGGGCATTGCACTGGCCTGTGTGCTGTTGTCCTTCATGATGATGATCACCCGCTCCAAGGCGGTACCACAAGTGATCGGCTTTTTGTCGATGGAAAACGGGCTGCTGTTTGCTGCCACCACGGTTACCAATGGCATGCCGATGATTGTCGAGTTTGGCATTGCGCTTGACGTGCTGGTGGGGGTGCTCATCATGGGTGTGTTTATGTTCCAGATTCGTGAAAAATTTGACAGTCTGGATATTCATAACCTGGAAGCACTCAAGGAAGACTGACCATGAGCGCACTCTTTTTTGTTTTGGGGATTCCCCTTTTGGGCGGTGCGGTACTCGCCTGGGTCGGCCATCGCGCCTATGCGCGTGATGTGAATGTGGCCTTTAGTCTGCTGACTTTTTTGGCGGCTTGCGTGATGACCGTGCAAGTCATCAATAATGGCCCCGAATTTGTGCTGGACAAGCAGTTTTTTATCGATCCACTGAATGTTTTTCTGGTCACGCTAACGGCATTTGTCAGCCTGACCACGGCGATTTTTTCGCGCCCCTACATGCGGGTGGAACAGGATCACGGCAAGATGACGCCACCACGCATGCGCCTGTATCACAGCATGTACCAGCTCTTTAGTTTCACCATGCTGCTGGGCTTTACCACCAACAACCTGGGCATCATCTGGGTGGCGATGGAAGCGGCCACCCTCACCACGGTGCTGCTGGTCAGTGTGTATCGCACCTCGGCCAGCCTGGAGGCTGCCTGGAAGTACTTTATTTTGTGTGGTGTGGGCATTGCACAGGCACTGTTTGGCACGATTTTGCTTTACATGGCGGCCGACAAAGTGCTCGGGCCCGAACACGCCACGCTGCTCTGGACCAACCTGGCTGAAATCAAAGGGCAGCTCGACCCGACCATCATGACACTGGCTTTTGTGTTTTTGCTGATTGGCTATGGCACCAAGATTGGCTTGGTTCCGTTGCATAGCTGGCTGCCCGATGCGCACGCCGAAGGCCCCACCCCGGTATCGGCAGTGCTTTCAGGTTTGCTGCTGAACGTGGCCATGTACGCGGTGTTGCGCTGCAAGGTGCTGACCGACGGTGCGCTTCAAACACCGATGGCGGGCCAGTTGATGATGGGTTTTGGCTTGCTCTCGGTGGTGGTTGCGGCATTTTTTCTGTCGCGTCAAAAAGATGTCAAGCGCATGTTTTCTTATTCATCGATCGAACACATGGGACTGATTACGTTTGCCTTTGGCATGGGCGGACCGATTGCCAACTTTGCCGGTTTGCTGCATATGACCGTTCATTCGCTGGTCAAGTCGGCCATCTTTTTCACCGTGGGGCACGCCACGCAAACCGCGGGTACCCAGCTGATGAGCGACATTCGTGGCCTCATCAAGGTGAACCCTAGGGTGGGTTGGGGGCTGATGCTGAGTGTGATGGCCATTTTGGGAATGCCACCGTTTGGCGTCTTTGCTAGCGAATTTTTGATTCTGACCACCGCCATGCGCGAGCAACCCTGGGCGACACCCTTTTTGTTTTTGGCGCTGGGTGTGGCGTTTGCGTCGATCCTGGTGCGTGTGCTACCGATGGTGTTTGGCGACACCACACTCAAGGCGCTGGCGCATCCGCCGGCCTTGATTCCCGTTTTTGTGCATTTGGCGCTGGCCTTGATGTTGGGTTTGTATATCCCACCGTACCTGAACGGTTGGTATGTTCAGGCTGCTGCCATGTTGGGAGGCTAAGAATGAAAATGACCGGCCTGGATGTTGACTTTGTCGCCTTGCCAGCACCGGTGCCGATCTGGTTTGGCCAGGTTAGCGCGCAAGAATGGGTGGTGGCTGCAACGGCAGTACGCGATGGTGGGGGGCGTCTGCTCGCGTTGTGGGCTGGATGCACTACTAATACAGTAGCTGTCGACGCACATTCAGCAAGCGCTGGAGCCATATTTTGTGCCTATGTTTCGCTCGAAGGCGTGTTCTGGCTGGCTTTGCCCTTGGTGTTTCTCGACGAACGTTGGGTGTATCCCGACTTGGTGCCGTTTTTCCCCGTGGCAGAGCGGATGCAACGCGCGGCAGCAGAGTTATCGGGCGTTTATGCGCAGGACGCGAAAGATCAGCGCCCCTGGCTCAACCACGGTGCATGGGCGGCGCATTATTTCCCTTTGCGGCAAAACACAAGAGCGCTGCCAGAGCCTGAACCGGGCGAATTGGTGGACTATCCGTTTGTTCGGGTTGAGGGTGAGGGCGTGCACGAGATTGCTGTAGGCCCGGTGCACGCTGGCATCATCGAGCCGGGGCATTTCCGTTTTTCTGTGGTGGGAGAAAAAGTTTTGCGGTTGGAGCAGCGCCTGGGTTACACGCACAAGGGGGTTGAGCAACGCTTCACCCAGCTTGAGCCCTTGCAGGCGCATCGCTTGGCCGGACGTGTTAGCGGCGATTCCACCGTGGCTTATGCCTGGGCTTATTGCATGGCGCTTGAATCGGCCACAGACACCACCATTCCTGCGCGTGCGGCTTGGTTGCGTGCGCTGATGCTGGAACGCGAACGCATTGCCAATCATCTGGGTGATCTGGGCGCTTTGGGCAACGACGCCGCCTTTGCCTTTGCTTTGTCGCAGTTTTCGCGCTTGCGTGAAGATTGGCTGCGTGGCTCCAAGGCAGCTTTTGGGCATCGGCTGATGATGGACTGCATCGCGCCTGGTGGGGTTAGCCGTGATTTAGACCGTTTGCAAAAAGACCAGATGCTGAACTCGTGTGAGGCGCTAGAGGCAGAAGTCAAAAATCTGCTGGATGTTTTTGAATCGCATGCAGGTTTGCAAGACCGTCTGATGACCACTGGCCGGGTGACACCTGCGTTGGCCGCACGCCTTGGGCTAACCGGTCTGGCCGGTCGTGCCAGTAGCCAGGCTTGGGATGTGCGTTGCGATCATCCTTTTGCGCCCTACGATCAATTGCAGGTGGCCATGGCAACCCACAAAAATGGTGACGTTGCCGCACGGGTTATCGTGCGTTTTGAGGAAGTATTTGAGTCGATTCGCCTCATGCGCCGCATCCTCGAAGAATTGCCAGTTGGTGCGATTCAAGGCCCGGTGCAACTGCCAGAGCGCCCAAGCATAGGCGCTGGCTGGGTTGAGGGCTGGCGTGGCGAGGTCTTTGTTGCACTGCAATTTTGCGCAACAGAGCAGGGCCATCGCATCCAGCGTTGCCACCTGCATGACCCCTCCTGGCAAAACTGGCCGGTGTTGGAGCATGCCATCATGGGCAACATCGTGGCTGATTTTCCGCTCATCAACAAGTCTTTTAACTTGAGTTACTCAGGGCAGGATTTATGATCTGGAAGGTCGTTCGACAAATCGTCAAGGTGGGAATTCCGTCTGAACCGGCGCCCGATATTGGTGAAGAAAATGCACAGGAAGCCTCACACATCCAGCGTGAGTTGCTCTCAATTTTGGGGCAAGCATTGAGCATTCGTCAGGTCGATGCTGGGTCGTGCAACGGCTGCGAGCTGGAGATCAATGCGCTGGGCAACCCTTACTACAACATCGAAGGGCTGGGCATCCGGTTTGTCGCCAGCCCACGCCATGCCGATCTGTTGCTGGTGACTGGCCCGGTGTCGCGCAACATGGAAATGGCGCTCAAGCGCACCTATGACGCAACGCCCGAGCCCAAACTGGTGGTGGCGGTGGGCGACTGTGCGTGCGATGGTGGCATTTTTGGCCAGAGCTACGCTACCTGTGGTCAGGTCGCCAAAGTGATTCCGGTGGATATCACTGTCACGGGTTGCCCCCCTGAGCCGGTTGATATTTTGCGGGGCATTTTGCAAGCCGTGCGCAGGCGGGTTGTGTAAAGTAGGCGCTCTCGGATCAACGCAAAACCAGCACCGGTAGCTGGCTTTTGGCAATGATATTTTTGGTGTGAGAGCCAAATATAAATTTGCCTAACTTGTTGCGCCCATGGGTCACCATGACAATCATGTCGCAATTTAATGTTTCGGCTTCTTCGATGATGGCTTCATCGACCATGTAGGCTGTCACATGGTGCGCTGTGAACGCTATTCCTTGGGCTTGTGCCCGTTTTTCAAATTGACCTAGCCGGTCGCATGGGACTCATTTTTTGCCTCATGTGATTTCATCCGATCCATCAAATCGACGGTGCGCGAGGTAGACGCTGAAAGAGCCATTTCAGGCTCGACCACAAAGCCGCTGAATACCCCACTAAATGAATCACCTTAAAAAATGAAATAACGATCAGCGAAAAGTGAAGCTTACCAACATCAGAGCAGGATCAGAGGTTGAAATTTAGCACTATCTATTTCTGCTTGTTTCTTCTGGATGAATGGATGCAGCACGGTCACTCATAGCATCGCCGCTCGCCAGGCTTTGGCCATTTCAAGCCAAACCCGCACGGCGCTGGCGGTGTCCGTGAAAATTTGGCAACCCGGCAGGTTCGCCAAATCAAAGCCTGCACTCCCTTGTCCACCGACCCAAAGCGCACAGTCGGTGGGCAGCTCCTGGCGCAGTTGGCTCAGGTAGCGGATGGTCGGGTCCGCCAGCATGCAGGAGCTGATCGAAAGGGCAACCACTTGAATGCGCATTTCGCGCACGGCATGCAACACTTCTTCCACTGGAATCTGGCTGCCCAAGTTGATGCAGTCGGCACCCTGCAGCGCCAGATGGGCGTGCAGCGTGAGCAGGCCCAGCGTGTGCAATTCAGTCGGTGGCGTGCTCAGCAATACGCGCGGTGGGGTATGTGAATGACCCGCTGTGGGCAGTGCCTTAACGACGATCTGGCGCAGTGTGTCTGAAAAATAATGTTCGGCATAAATCCCAATGCGCTGCGTCGCCCAGGCATCGCCCACCGCCCAGATATAGGCAGGCATGCGCTGCTCGACAAACCCGTTCAGACCCCATTGCTTGATTTGACTGTGTAAAAAATCGATCAGCGCCATTGGGTTGATCGGAGCTTGCAAGGTGGCGAGCAGCGTTTCAAGGTCGGTTGGCAGGCTTGCCGCGTGGCTGCTGAGTTGCTGGCTTGCTTGATCAGCGTCAAGCAAGGCCTGCAATTGCTGGCTGTTGAGTGGCATGAGCGTGCTGACACGCCGTCCTAAGCGTTGCAGCCGGGCTATCAGTTGCAGTTTGCGCAGATCGGTGTTGCAGAATAGGCGCTGGCCGCGCGGCCCCCTCATGGGCAGAGGAAACTGGTAGCGTAATTCCCACTTGCGCAGCACTTCGCGGGTCAGACCCGTGCGCTGCTCGATGTCGGCCAAGCTCCAGGCGTTCTGTTTGATTTGGCTCATGGTTGGGTCATTTTGTCCTGGACAAAACAGGAAATCCAGCCATAATACCACCCGTCAAAGCTGTCTGGGCTTTGCAGAAGGGGGCGTTGGAGACAAAGGTTTTGAGGTTTAAATATGTCGCTGGAACAAATCCCGGATGATTCATCTGCGCCGGACGAATTGGGTCAAATATCACATATTGTGGCTATTGGCGCATCCGCAGGCGGTCTAGAGGCTCTCGAAAAATTGTTTGATGGCCTGGCAGTCAACACCGGGGCGACTTTTGTGGTGATTCAGCACCTGTCCCCCGACCACAAGAGCATGATGGCCAATTTGCTTTCGCGCCACACGCCGATGCCGGTGGTGATGGTCGAGCAAGACATGCCCATTGAGCCGAACCGGGTGTATCTGATCCCTCCCGGCTCGATCATGCACATGGGACAAGGAAAACTCAACCTGACGCCGAAAAACCCACGCACGCTGACTTTGCCGATTGATGTGTTTTTTAAGTCAATGACCGAACACTATGGCGCACGCTCGGTTGGCGTGGTGCTCTCAGGCACTGGCTCCGACGGCACCCGGGGCGCTGCAGCCATCAACGATGCCGGTGGTTTTTTGATCGCCCAAGAGCCGCTCGATGCCAAATTTGACGGCATGCCGCGCAGTGTCATTGCGACAGGTCTGGTCGACGCCATTTTGCCGGTGGATCAAATTGGCCTGCGCTTGCTGGCACACATTACCAACCAGCCGATAGTGCAGGCGGCTGTCGCTCTAGACACACAGGCCGGGCGCACGCTGGCGCTGAGCCCCGAGGCGGCGTTAAGCGGCATCATGCATTTGCTGCTGCAAGTGGGCGGCATTGATTTTCAAGAGTACAAAGCTGGCACCGTGATGCGGCGCATTGAGCGGCGCATGAATGTGCGCCAGGTCACCTCGCTAGAAACCTATCTGGATTTGCTTGGCGATGACCGTAACGAGGTGCTGACACTGCGCCGTGAGCTGCTGATACCGGTGACCAGTTTTTTTCGCGATGCCGAGGCGTTTGATATTTTGGCGCGCCAGGTGATTGAGCCGCTGGTGGTCAAAATGCAGGTTGGCGAGTCGATTCGGGTTTGGTTGGCCGCAGTTTCGACCGGCGAAGAAGCTTATTCGGTGGCGATGCTGTTTTTGGAGGCGTTTGACCAGCTCAAGCACTGGCCCACCTTAAAAATATTTGCCACCGACGTGGAGCAGCAAAATATTGAAACCGCCGGTGCGGGCACCTACCCCGAGTCGATCGCAGCCGAAGTGTCACCGCAGCAACTCGAGCGCTTTTTTGTCAAAAAAGGCAACAATTTTGTGGTCAAAAACGAGCTGCGCCAGTGCATTGTGTTTGCCCGGCACAACCTGCTGACCGACCCGCCGTTTACCCGCATGAACCTGGTGGTGTGCCGCAATGCGCTGATATATTTTCGCTCCACCGCCCAAGAGCGCGCCCTGAAAAGGCTGCAATATGCATTGCTGCCCGGCGGGCATTTTTTTCAGGGCTCCAGCGAGTCACTGGGCGAGCTGCAAAAAGATTTTTCAGCTGTCAGCGCGCGGCACAAAATTTGGGCCATGATCCGGCCCCTGAGCTACCCGCTGGAGGTTTCCAAGGGCACTGGCTATGGCTATGCCGTGCCCCTGACGACCACCCAGCGCGCGCGCCCCGGGCGGCTTAAACCGAATGCCGTTGAGCAAGGTTTTGGTGCTTTGCTCAAAGCGTTTGCGCCACCGGCCGCCATTTTGGTCAATGGTCGTCACGAGCTGGTGCATTCTTATGGTGAAGTACACCGATTTTTGCAATTGCGCGAGGGCCATGCCAGCCTTGACTTGAACCGCATCCTGCCCGACCCACTGGTGCCAGTGGCCGTGGCGCTGGTCTTCAAGGCCGGGCGTGAGGGCGTCAGCGTCACTTCTGATCGACTTAAATTCACCACCCCCGATGGTGATATCGAACATTTGCGCTTGAGCGCTTGGCCGGTTGAAGAGGTCGAAGGCGAGCGCCTGACCCTGCTGGCTTTTGAACAATTGCACGCCACTGCGCCCAGCGATTCGACCAGCACGATTGACCTCGACTCTGAAACTGCCGAGCGCATGGAGGTGTTGGAGCGCGAGCTCAGCGCCACCCGCGAAAGCTTGCAAGCCACGGTGGAAGAGCTGGAGACCTCGAACGAAGAGCTGCAGTCCACCAACGAAGAGCTGATGAGCTCCAACGAAGAGCTGCAAAGCTCTAATGAAGAGCTGCAGTCGGTGAATGAAGAGCTCAACACCGTCAACGCCGAATACCAGGAAAAAATTGACATTCTGAACCGTCTCAACGCCGACCTGGACAACATGGCGCAAGCCGTCTCTGCCGGCACGGTGTTTGTCGATGACGACCTGTTGCTGACCCGCTTTAGCCCCGATGCTACGCACATTTTCAGGCTGCGCGACTCGGATATTGGGCGCCCGCTGGACGACTTGGCTCACACCCTGCTTTACCCCGAGCTGATCGCTGACTTGACGCGCACGCTCAAAGAAGACTGCAAGGTTGAAAAAGAAATTCGGGGCATTAACGGTTTGCATTATTTTGTGCGCATGTTGCCCTACAGGGTGCCTTCTTCCAGCGCCAAAGGGGCGGTGATCACGTTCATGGATGTGACTGCGCTGCACGAGGTGTCGCGCCTGCAGCACATCATTGATTCGCTGTCGGAGCACATTGCCGTGCTCAATAGCGTGGGTGTCATCACCTTGGTCAACGCGGCTTGGCGCGACTTTGCCCTAGCCAATGGTGACCCGGCACACTCAGGCCCCGGTGTCAACTATCTTGACGTGTGCAAAGACCTGCATGAGCCAGCCGACCCAAGCGTGCTGGCGGCGCAACGCGGTGTGCGTGAAGTGCTGGAGGGTCGCCGCCCCCATTTTTCGCTGGAATACCCTTGCCATGCACCCAACCAGGAGCGCTGGTTTGTCATGCATGTGTCGGCGGTGAGCGGTGAGCAGCCCGGCGCGGTGGTCAGCCATGTGAACATCACCGATTGGCGCAGCGCCAGCGCCGGCGGTCAAGTATGAGCTTGCCAGAAGAATTTTCGCTGCAAGCTTCAGAGCGCTTGCAGTTGCTCAAACAGCGCGCGCAAGCGGTTTTGTCACGAAATGCGGCGACCCCGTCAACCGGCATGAGCGAGCACTTGCAGCTCGAGCGATTACTTGAAGATTTGCGCATTTACCAGGTTGAGCTGGAGCTGCAAAATGAAGAGCTGCGCACCACTCAGCTCGAGGCCGAGTTGGCGCGCAAGCGCTACCAAACCCTGTTTAGTCAAATGCCGCTGGCTGCCGTGGTGGTGGACAACAAAGGCGTGGTGGACGACAGCAACGAGCGGGCCGATACGCTGTTGGGTTTGCGCAAACGCCACGGTAGCCTGGATGTACGTTTGTGGCAACAGCTCAACCAGCCTGACCGAGCTCGCTTGCACATGGCACTGCGCGATTTATTGCCCGGCCAGACCCTGCTCTTGCCGCAACTAACGCTGGGCGAGTCATCCACGCAAAGCCAGGTCTATGACGCCCACCTGATCGCCTTGTCGATCAACTACAAGCTCGACCTGCGGGTGCTGATCTTGCTGGTAGATCGCACCTCCGAATTGGCGCGTCAGCAAGACCAGCGTTTTTATTCTCTGCTGTTGGATTCGAGTGATGCCTTTATTTACGCCTTTGACAAACATGGCAACACCCTGCTGGCAAACCAGGCCTTGCTGAATTTTGTCGGCCGCAGCAAAGACGAGGTTATGGGCAAAAAACGGGAAACCTATTTGCCCCTGCGGGATGCAATGTTGCATTTGGACGCTGATCTGAAAGTGCTGAAAAGCGGACAAACGATCACCATCGAAGAGCAAGTGCATTTGCCTGCACCGCACACCACGCTGGATTTTTTAACGCGCAAGTTTCCATTGTGTGATCGCTTGGGTGCGGTTTATGGTGTCGGCGGCATTTCAACTGACATCACCGCGCTGAAAGACCAGCAACGCCAGACGCTGCTCAGTGAGACCGTGTTTTTAAACACCCAAGACTCCATCATCATCACCGATGCGCAGACCCGAATTGTGCGAGTCAACCCCGCTTTTGAACGGCAAACCGGCTTCTCGGCGGCCACGGTTATGGGCCGTAAAACCAGCATTCTCAAATCTGGCCGCCAGGACGCCACCTTTTATGCAGCCCTGTGGGACAGCCTGAATACGCAAGGCCAATGGGCTGGTGAGTTCAACAATCGCCGCTCTGATGGCACTTATTACACCGTTCGCAGCAGCATCAATGCCGTGCGCGATACCGATGGCACACTGCTGCATTACATTGGTGTGCAAACCGACGTGACGCAACTGCATATGGCCCAGTTGGCGCTGGCGCATCAGGCAGCCTATGACAACCTGACCGGTTTGCCCAATCGCTCACTCTTTAACGACCGCATCAGCCAGCTCATTATTGCGTCGCAGCGTCAACAAAAAAACTTTGCCGTGCTGTTCATCGATTTAGACCGTTTTAAAGAAGTCAACGACACCCTGGGTCATCACACCGGCGATCTGCTGCTGTGCGAAGTGGCCAAGCGCCTGCATGCAGGTGTGCGCAGCCAGGACACGGTGGCGCGCATGGGGGGTGACGAGTTTGTGGTGCTATTGCCCGACACCGATCGGCAGGGTGCGCAGGCCGTCGGCGCCAATTTATTGGAGCGCTTGCGAGCGCCACTGCAAATCGAGCAAATGCAGCCGTATCGGCTGATGGCGAGCTTGGGGCTGGCCCTGTTTCCAGATGACGGTGGCAGCGCCGACGTGCTGCTGCGCAGCTCAGACATGGCCATGTATGGTGCCAAGAATGCCGGGCGCAACCAAATGCTCTGCTACACCGCGGCGCTCGGTGCCAGCAACGATGAAGCCTTTGCCATACAAACTGAATTGACGCAAGCTATTGCCTTGCAGCAATTGCGCGTCTATTTCCAGCCCAAGGTGCTGCTCGCGAGTGGCTTGCTGTGCGGTGCTGAGGTGCTGGTGCGCTGGGAGCGCCCAGGCTACGGCTTGACGATGCCCGGGGTTTTTATTGGCATTGCTGAAAAATCGGGCTTGTTGATCGAACTTGATCATTGGGTCATGCAGGCCGCATTGCGCCAATTGGGGCAGTGGGTGCGCGCTGGTCTGTGGGCGTCGCCGATGCGCCTGGCGGTAAACCAAAATGTGCTCGATCTGCAACAAGTGGAGATGGTGCCGCAGTTGCAGTCGATGCTGCTGGCTCAGGGTGTCACGCCCGATTTGCTCGAGCTGGAGATCACAGAAGATGCTTTGGTACAACACACGCCAGAGCTCTTGGCTCGTCTGCAGAGCTTACGGGAAATGGGCATTTCGGTCGCCATTGACGACTTTGGAACGGGCTATTCGAGTTTGTCATATTTGCGTCAGTTGCCGATTTCGGTGATCAAAATAGACCAAAGTTTTGTCGCCTCGATGCTGGCCAATAACACCGATGCCGTGCTGGTGCGCACGATTATTGACATGGCGCACAGCATGGGGCATGCCTTGGTGGCCGAAGGTGTTGAAGCAAGCGAGCAGTGCCAGCGCTTGCATCAAGACGGTGTCGAAATGGGTCAAGGCTATTTGTTTGGCCGCCCGGTTTGCGCCGAAGAGTTTGCCGCCCGCTGGTTGCAGTGTGACTGCAGTCAGAACGCTTGAATCAATACAATTGTCAAGTTCGCACACTATTTTCATAGCGCACTGTGCTTGTCAGATAAGCGTTAGCGGCTCTAACTGATTGTTAAACTGCTATTGCTCCGACCCGATGAAGTTTGAACCGCTCGCCCGAACGGAACTTTGTACATCATCGAACCGGATCAATCATAAAGTCAAGCAATCAGCGCAATCCCCAGCAAATCCATGATGCCGCTGATAAACGTGAGCGGGTGTGCCGGGCAGCCTGGTACGTAAAGCGTAGGCGGATAGTTGTCGAGAAATTCACGGCCAATGGCAGGACTGTCGGCAAAGACACCGCCTGAAATGGCACAGGCCCCTACCGCAATCACCAACTTGGGCGCGGGCATGGCATCCCAGCAGACCTGCAACGCTTGCAGCATGTTGCGGCTGATGGGGCCCGTGAGCACCAGTCCATCGGCGTGGCGCGGGCTCGCCACGATGTCGATGCCGTAGCGACCCAGGTCAAAATTGACGTTGGACAGTGCATTGACTTCCATCTCGCAGCCATTGCAGCCACCTGCCGAAACCGAACGCAGTTTGAGCGATCGGCCAAAGCGTTTTTTCAGCTCGGCTGAAACGACCACCGGGTCGATGTTGGGGCGAGCGGCAGTGACGAGCAGGCCAGCACGCGAGGTTGCGCACAGCTTCACGTCGTTGTTAAAACTCAATTTTTGGCTTGGGCAGACCGTTGCACAATCACCGCACAGCACACAGCGACCCAGATCAATCGCGACATTGGGTTCGCTTTGTGCTTTTAATTCAATAGCGTCCGATGGGCATATTTCTTGGCATATATGGCAATTTGGCTTGCAAGCCACGGCAGAAATAAGGGGCTTGCCGCGAAAGCCGCCGGGTTGGGCGGCGCGCAGGTTGGCGATGTATTGTGTGCCTTGGGCTTGGCGAACGGCGATGGATTTGAACATGGGGCGTGCGTTGGGCTGTTGGGTTACAAATCGTTGCCGCAATACGAGAGGTCAAAACTCTTGTTGCAGATCGGAAAGTCCGAAATTGCCTGCTCGCGCAGCGCATACGCCAGGCCAAACCAGTTGGCCAGCGACGGATCTTGCACCTTGGCGTGAATCAGTTGGCCCTGCTCACCGCTCTCCAACGCCACCAGCACCGGGCCGCGTACGCCTTCCACCAGTGCCAGGCTCAAAACCTTGGGTGGCAAAGTCCAGTCTGGCGGGGGCTTTGCGCTTGATTCCTCAGCGCAGCTGCTGCTTGGGGGCGCAAAGGGCGCCGGTGTTTGGGTTAAATCCAGTGCTGAATCGCTGAGCCGGGCGATCAGCCACTGCGCACTGGCCTGGGCTTCATTCATGCGCTGACACATGCGTGCCCAGCAGTCGCCGCTGGCTTGGGCCAGGGGTTGCACCGGATCGCTGGCATAAAGCCCTTCGGGCAGGGTGTGGCGCACGTCGAGTTGCAGGCCACTGGCGCGCGCCACCACGCCCGTTAGCCCCAGCTCACGCGCGGCCTGGGTGCTGACAGTGCCAACACCTTGAAAGCGCGCCTGCACGCTGCGACTGGCTGCCATCAGCGCATTCACTTGCTGAAAATCGGGCAAAAAAACGCGCAGGGTTTTGAGTAAATCCTGGCGCAGCGCTGGGTCTAGCGGTGCCGCAGCTCCCGGACGAATCCAGCCCTTGCCAAATCGGTTGCCGCAGGCGCGCTGGCTGGCGTTGATGATGGCTGTGCGCAAGCGTTGGTAGCTGCCAGCGGGCTGCAGATAAGCAATGTCGGTGGCCAGCCCGGTCAGCGTGGCTAGGTGCATGGCAATCCGTTCCAGTTCCAAACCGATAGCGCGCGATGCAAGTGTGGCAAGCGCTACAGGCCGATTAGCCATATTTTCCAGCGCCGCATTAAAAGCCCATGCGTAGGCGACTACCGAGTCGCCGACGATCGATTCGACCAGCGGTGTCAGTCGTTGTGGCGGTTTTTTTAACAGCAGCGTCTCAACCCCACGGTGTTGGTAGCCCAGCTGAATCTCCAGGTGCTGCACCTGCTCGCCATGGCACATAAAGCGAAAGTGCCCGGGTTCGATCACCCCGGCGTGGATCGGACCCACACCGACCTCGTGCACTTCTTGCCCGCGCACCTTGAAAAATGGGTAATCGCCCATCTGGCCTTGGCGTGCACCCTCAAAGCGCACCGGTTTCAGCCAGGGGTGCCCCTCGGGCAGCAGGCCAGTTTGCTCCCACAGCTCGCGCTCAAAGATTTGTGCGGCCGGAAATTGCGGGGTCAGACTCGGATAACTTTGGCCAGGCTCCGCATGGCCGCGCAAGACTCGCAACGCTTGCCCCGGTGGCAGCAGCAGCGCTGTCACGAAGACACCCGCAGCTTCATCTGCCAGGGCCAGGCGACCAAACCACGATATCAATAAAGAATGAGCCTGCAGCGCTTGCTGGCATTGCGCAACCAGCTCCGAAATAGGGAGCAATTCTTGGTCTTTGAGTGCACAACAAAGCGAAGCCTGCAAAGGCTGCGTTGGGGTGGATGAGCGGTTTGATTGGCGCATGGCTTAACCTCCAATCGAGACTGCCACGGCGCGCAGTAATTCGGTCAACGGGTCGGGGGTGTAGGTGCCCAACATCACCAGCACCGCGACAAAGCCCAGCTTGGGCAGCAGCGTCAGCCACGACTGGGCTGGCACCTGAACTGTCACCTTGGGGGTGCCCCACAACATGGGGAATACGGTGCGCCCGGTGGCCACAAAAATGATCGTCAGCATGACACACATCAGGGTAAACGCCATCAGGTTGCCGGCTTGCACAATGCCCGAGAGAATCAGCATTTCAGCCAAAAAGCTGGCAAAGGGCGGAAAACCCAGCAGCGCAAAAATACCTAAAGTGAACAACAAGCCAGCCAGCGGCAGGGTGCGGATGACACCGCTCAGAGGACCAACCTCGTTGGTGCCATAGACTGCCCGCATGCGTCCCGAAGTCAAAAAAAGCAGGGTTTTGACGAAGGCATTGCTCACGATGTACAGCACCACGCCATAAGCGGCGGCCTTGCCAACCGACAAGCCCAGCGCAATCACACCCGATGAACTGACGCAGGCATAGGCGATGAGTCGCCGGTAGTTGGTGCTGGCCATGATTTGCACCGCAGCAACGATCAGCGAAAGGTAGCCCATCAGCAGCAGTTCTTGCGAAACAAAGCCCGCATTAAAGCCATGAAAAATTTGCAAAATGCGAAACATGGCCACCATGCTCAGGTTAAATTGCACCGAGGCCAGCAATGCGCTGGTGCTGGTGGGTGCTGCCTCGTAGGTTTCAGGAAGCCACCCATACAGCGGTGCCAGCCCAAGTTTTCCGCCCAGCCCAAACAACATGAACGACAACCCCAGGTGTTGCCAGGCATCAGGCGCGCGGGTCAGTGACAGACCCAACTGATCGACCATAAAGCTCACTTCAACACCGCGCAGATGCGCCGATTGCGTCAAGCACATAAAGCCCAGAAAGGTGATGGCCAGGGTGATTACCGAATACAGCATATAACGCCAGGCGACGGCCTTGGGGTTGCTGGCTTCACCGCGTGCCACCAGCGGTGCGGCGCACAGGGTGCTGATTTCGATCAGCGTCCAGAGCAGCACCAGGTGGTTGGCCATCAACCCGATGTTTACCACCGCCATGAACAGCAGCATCAGACCCGAGCGTGAGCGAATGTCCAGCGTGAGCGCCGGGGTGTTGCGCTCGCGCGAATACAAATACACACAAATGCCCAGAAACACCGTGTTGATGACCACAATAAAAAGCAATGATGTGGCGTCTAGCACCAGGTAGCGCTGGGCAAAATACAGCGGTAATTTAGCCAGGGGGTGTGTCAAAAACACACCGATGGCGGCCAGCCACATCAGGCTTGCCACGCCCACCAGCGCCGGCGAGACCCAGCGTGTGCTGTGCGCGATGCTCTCGGTGCTGTCTTTTTGTGCTATGGATAATGCAGCTGTCATCGCACGTCCTGCTTGCTTAGAGGGGCTAAAACACCGATAGTTTCATGACCGCGTATGAGCCAGCTGCCCAACGCAACCGTGCCAATGTAAACACCGCTGATGGCCATGTGCACCGGCAGCGGCCAAGCCTGCGGCATGAGCGACTCAAACAGCGCCAGGGCGTTTTCCATGAACAGCAGCGCTACCAGTTGAGCCACGGGTTCATGGTTGGTGGCAAGTATCAAAAAGGCCACCATCACCGTGGCGGCGGCTACACCCAGCGTCAGCGCGCGTGTATCGGCGCGGGCACCATCGCCAAACTGAAAGGCCAAAATAATCAGTGCCACCGCCGCGCCCCAGGCAAACAGGTTGGACGGCATCACGTCTAGCGCGCCGGCCTGGCTGCGGGCCAAGGTGCGGCGCAGCAGATGCGGCACCAGCCAGGCCCGCACCAATAAGACTTCCAGCCCCGCAGCCAATGTGTGGGGGGTGAGCTCTGCGTGTTGTGTCAGGGTGATCCAACCCAAGGCCAGCGCTTGCAAGCCAAGCCAGCTTGGGGTTACCGACAGTTTGCCAAAAAACACCGGAATCAGGGTCGCAATGAGGCAGGCGATGAGCGCCAGGCTGTGGCTCATAAGCCGCCTCCCATCACACCGACCACCAGAGCCGAGGCTGCTACCAGCCAGCCGGCTAACCACACGTAACGTGGTACCCAGTGCAGTGGCAGGCGCGCCATCAGCGATTCAATGCAACCCAACAGCACGGCCAGCAGCAGCATCAGCAGCACCGACAGGCCCAATGCTGTTAGCGGTGACAGCATCGGATCTATCGGGTTGAGCAGGCTGGCGATCAAGCCAGCATACAGCGTGAGCTTGAGCGCGGCTGCGTATTGCATGGCGGCCAGTTCAGGCCCACTGTGGTCGAGGATCATCACCTCGTGAATCATGGTCAGCTCCAGGTGCGTCAACGGGTCATCCACTGGCACACGGGCGGCTTCGGTTTGCAACAAAATCAGCAGCGCCAGCGCCAGTGGCAGCACAATCCAGGCGTAATACGGCGTGTGGTGCAGGTGCCCCAACAGGTTGGCAAAACTGCTCAGGCCGGTGGCTGCGCTCAAGGTGCCGAGCAGCAAAAACAGCGCGGGCTCGGCAAAGGCGCCAAACATGGCTTCGCGCGCCGCGCCCATACCCTCAAACGGGCTGCCCACGTCCATCGCCGAGAGCATCAAAATCAATCGTCCCAGCCCCAGGATGTAAGCCACAGCAACAAAATCATGCGCAAACGAGAGTGGTGCAAACTGCCCAAGGAGTGGCACAAACCCCATGGCGATGAGCGCGCACACCAGCACGGCATAGGCACCCAGGCGAAACAGCGGCGTGGCAGTGTCACTGATGACCGGGCGCTTGTGCAGCAGGCGGCGCAGGTCGTGATACGACTGCAACAAGCCCGGCCCTTTGCGCCCAGCCCACCAGGATTTGCTGCGATTGATGGTGCCCAGCAGCAAAAATGGCATCAGCAAGGCCAGAGCGATGTGCGACAGCGTCAAAAACAAAAGGGTGTTCATGGTAAAGCACCTTCAGCCAGCACCACCAGCGCAGCAATCGCCATGACCGCAGCCAGCCCCAGGGCAAACGACAGGCGTGGGTCGTCTTCGTGCATCCATCTGGAAATCAGCGAGGCTGAGTCGTTGCCCTGATCGATTACGTTGTAAAGGCGTCGTTCAACCGCATCACCGCAGTTGGTAATGACGTAGGCATCCTGCGGAAAATAACCAAGCGGTGCTTTTTCTCGTTTCAACAGCACCATGATGCCCGCGTAGTAGTGCGCAAAATCCTTGGAAAAACTGCTGCCGGTGTATTGCAGGCGGGCGCTGCCTGCGGTGTAGCCACAGCCCCAGGTCGGACCCGTGGCCGCTGACTCGGAGCGCAGCATGCGGCGTAACAGCCAGGCCAACACGATCAAGGCTGCGACCGACAGCGAGATCAGACTGACACGGCTCAAAACCTGGTGCACTTGCTGCATGGCCTGATCGCTAATGGCCTGCGGTGCCGCCTGCAAAAAAAGCCGGGTCGGTGCGGCCACCATTGCCAGGCCGAGCACCGGCATCAGTCCCAGCAGCACGCTGCCTGCGCTGTGCAGCAACAGCGGCAGCAGCATCCAGCGGCTCGGCTCAGCACCTTCGGGCAGGCTGTCATCCCGCGCAGTGCCCATAAAGATCACGCCATAGGCGCGGGTGATGGACAGTGCCGACACCGCTCCCACAAATGCCAGCAGGGTTGCCACCCCAGCCAACAGCAGCTTGGCCCAGACGCTGATGGCTTCGCCGGTCAACAGTCCGCTGTAGATCAGAAACTCACTGGCAAAGCCATTGAATGGCGGCAAAGCCGAAATGGCCACACCCCCTATCAAAAAACTCAAGGCAGTGATGGGCATCAGCTTGGCCAGACCTCCCAGGCGTTCGATGTCGACACTGTGCTTGGCCTGATACACGCAACCAGCGGCATAAAAAAGCTGACATTTAAAAAACGCGTGGTTTAACACGTGCAACAAGCCGCCCGCAAAGCCCAGTGCCACCAGTCCTGGAACGTCCCAGCTCAGCCCCAGGCAACCGATGCCAAACCCAATGCCGGCAATGCCCACGTTTTCAGTGCTGGAGTAGCCCAGCAAACGCTTCAGGTCACGCTGACCGACTGTGTACAAGCCGCCAATCACCGCCG
>CAIYYA010000185.1 GCA_903930255.1 uncultured beta proteobacterium | reverse complement strand
GTGGCGCGTTATCACTATTTGGGCTATTCGCCCATGTCGGGCAGTCAGTTGCGCTACAACGTGTTTGTCGGTGAGCAGTTGGTGGCTTGTCTGAGCTTTGGTGCCAGCGCCTGGAAGCTCAAAGACCGCAAGCGTTTTATTGGCTGGAGCGAGGCTCAGAGATCGCGCCATTTGCATTTGGTGGTTAACCATGCGCGCTTTTTGATTCTGCCTTGGGTGCGCAGCTTGGGCTTGGCCTCCAAGATTTTGTCAAAGGTGGCACGCCAGTTGCCCAAGGATTGGATGGTGCGCTATGGCTTTGCGCCGGTGTTGTTGGAGACGTTTGTGGAGTTTGAGCGTCACAAGGGCACATGCTACAAGGCCGCCAACTGGACTTTGGTGGGGCGCACTGCCGGGCGGGGCAAGAAGTCCAAGAGCAACAAGCCGCTGATTCCCATCAAGGACATCTGGCTGAACCCGTTGCGTCGGAATTGGCAAACCATCTTGTGCCGACCCTTGGATGGGGGTTGAGCGAATAGTTACCAACATTGGGACACTACTGGTTTTGTTTATATTATGCGTTTTGCAAAAACAAATGAGGTGAATATGAAACGCAGAGATTTTTCGGCAGTTGTAGGCGTTGGTACATTGGGCTTGTTGAACCAGTCGGACGCTTGGGCACAAACCTATGGCAAGGAATATGAGAAGGTTGATCCGGCAGTTCCGACCAATCTAGCGGCGGGAAAGATACAAGTCATAGAGTTTTTTGGATACTGGTGTGTGCATTGCTATTCCTTCGAACCGGCGCTGGAAGCTTGGATATCGAAGGCTCCGGCCAATGTCTCGTTCACGCGAGTGCATGTTGCGTTTAGGCCCAAGCACAAAACGCTGCAACATTTATTCATCGCCCTTGAAACGTCAGGCCAGCTCTCGAAATGGCACGCGAAGGTGTTTGAGGGGATTTTTATAAAGCAAATGAAAATAGAAACCGATGCGGATGTGGCCGAGTTCATGAAAGCCAATGGAGCCAGCGCGGCAGAGGCCACCAAGATGATGGAGTTGGTTTCAAGCTCTCAAGTCTCTACCAAGGCTACGCAAGCCGAGCAGTTGGCGAAAGACTACAAACTTGATGGAATTCCCACGTTGGTCATCGGCGGCAAGTTCAAGACTTCCCCATCGCTTGCCGGCGGAGAGGCCCAAGCCATCAAAGTGTTGGAATCGTTGGTTGCCAAAGTTTCCGCATCGAAATAAATTCACAAAAACAAAGAGGGCGCGATGATGTCGCGCCCTCTTTCGTTGGAAGAATCAAAGCTCGTAGCGCAGGTGACGAATGCTGTCGCCGTTGTACATGATTTGTTTCAAGTCATCGATGCCGATTTCCCACAAACCCCGCTACCTTTCTTAGTCAATGTATGACATTCAAACTCGTCAAGATTGCCAATAGTTTCATGAACGATCAAAAAGGAGCAAACTAAAAAAGGTAGTCCCCGATACGCTGCATCAAAATTTCTGACTGAGCATAAGACCCAGATTTATGCAAATATCTGGCCATAGCTAGATCCGTCCGCACAATCAAGTCTGATTTAATTTCTAGAAGCTCCATTGCAGTGAGACCGACGGTAGTCTCAGCTCGCTGACTCAGGCGGTCACTTTGTTCATGAGCTCCAACCTCAGCCTGCAAAACTGCCAACTGGACCATAGCCTGAGCTTTGTCTGGCCCCAACATTGGCTCAATTTGGGCTAATAAACTATTGATGGATGACTGGACTTGATCGTGACTAACGTTACCACCAAGCTGTGCTATAGACCTTAAAGACGCTGCTCGATCAGCGAAGTTAGGAAACTTATTAGCCAAAGTCAGCGCCCGGGTCAGACTTTGGCTGGCTTTTTCACCATTTCCTAATACTTGCTGAAGTCGGCAATTCAAGGCATGAAGCTTGAGCTGCGTTTGATCGTCTCTAGCCTGTTCCAACAACCCATTCAGCGCTGGTGATACCTCTCGCGCTTTAGCCCAGCGACCCTTACTAACGTTTGATACAGCCTCTGCCAGCAAAACCTTCCCCATGGAAACCGTCCATTCTCCAACCACCCCCTTTTTTATCGAATCAGGAACATCTTTCAAGGCTGCTGCAGAGAGCTTGAGAAACGCCTGAGGGACCACTGGAAGTAGATGATTTTGCTGACTCAAAACAACTGCAACTCGGTACAGAGCTTGAGCTCGTTCTGCCGGATTAGCTATCGACTCAGCCTGTGAACGTATGACATCAACTGCACGCCGTGATTGGCCATCAGCTTGGGATTGAAGTGCCCAAGCTTGTATCTCAAGCTCTGCCGATCTGACTGTAGAAGATGTTTGTGGATCGCTTGCGAACACGGGTTTAACTTTGACTGCTTTCAACACTCCTTGAGCGCGCTGTAATTGTCCAATTTCAGCCAAAGCCACAGCAAACTCAGCAGCTATGGTCCATTTGATGCTTGGCGGCACTTCCGAGAGCATTCCTGGTGAAGTGGCACCCATAGAGCCCTTGACACCGCCATCAATAGAAGAATTTGAACTGACAGCGCTCGCCGCGGAAGTTCCACTTGGACCTCCCGCCATGGCTCGTTCAGCCGTGGTGTTTCCAACCGATTTAGCGAGCACAGTTGTGGCCTTTAGGGCTTGCTCGATGCTTATTCCCTTAGCCCCAACTCGGTTTCCGCCAACAGCTTGCATCATTGGATCGTTGTCAATATCGGGATCACCGGTGCTTGAAACTGCGCCGCCTTCAGAACCAACAGTGCTGGCACCCAAGCCCTTGCTGAGCATTTGGTCAACGCTGGCCGCACTGGTGTCCAAACTGGTACTAGCCTGCGCAGATTTATCTGCCCAAGGCATGCGATCCTTTGGAAGATTTTGCCCACCCAAAAAAGCCCCTGCAATCAAGATCGCCAGTCCAGACATACGAAACAGCCCTGACTTTCCCCGGAAAAATCCCTGGCTTTCCTTGGCAACACCATATTGCGCCTCCAATTCTTCACGAACCTTGGCCCGTATGGCAGCCTCAAGATTTTGGCGGGTTTGTTTTTCTGCTTCTACGGTTTCTTTTTGAGCCTGAAATTCAAGTCGGCCTCGTTCCTGTTGCACGATTTTGCGTTTCAACAGAAAGGCTTCATCGACCTTATCGACGAATACTCCGCAACTTGGACATTGACGGTTGTCAGGTAAAACAACACGCTCGCTACACGCAGGACACAGGAGACGACCATCAAACGCGCCGGTTTTAACCGCCTGCAATGCCAACACTGGAACAATAGAAACTATCAGACCAGCGTTGGTGAATTGTTTATTGGCGCCTTCGCTGCGTTCCCTTGTGACAGAAGCTCCAATTTTTACTTTGGGTGAATTGCGCAGTGCCTTGAGCAAGGCAGCGAGGCGTTCGCTTGTTAATCCCGATTCAAGGAGTGAACGTTGATCCACTGCACTGACATCACGGTTGGTCGGCAGTTCGACAAAAACATCAAACAAAGGAATGTCTGACTCAGTTAACTTGATTGGCTCAGGCATAGTCAGGCTGAAGGCTAAAGATGATAGGAACGAGTGTAACAAGTTGAAAAATTCCGCGAAAATTGAACATCGATTGCCGATGACAGCACAACAAATTTGACCTTAAGGCTGCAGCCTATCAGTCCGATAAAACCGCATCCAACGCCCAGCGAGGTTTGACATCAAATGCATAATTCCGTTTTCAGATCAATACGACATTAGGCGCGAAGCCGCAGACAGTGCTAACGCGTGTCCCAAGCCATCTATCGATGCCTGTGGGAGGGCAAGGCGAAGCAACAACATGTCGTATTGATATGAAAATGGAATAAGTCGCGGTTGCAAGCTCAATTCCAGACTGCAGACGCATCGCGCATGCCATGGCGATCATGGCACCGTTATCCGCACACAAATGCAACTCGGGGTAATGAATAGCGTTTATCTATCGACGCCGCGATGCCATCCAAACGCACTGCTGCTAAACGGCGGCAGATAAACCGTATTGGACGAAACCGCCGTTCTGGATCGATGTGCGCGGGGTAAAAGTGGTGAAAATCTGAATCCGCATATATAAAGGGGAATCAAAGGCTCAGCTTGGATCATCAAAAACAAGCTCGGCAGTTGCTCGACTGGCCAAAGCAGTCTTCAGCGGGGCAAGTCCAAGGTTTAGCGCGGTTTTATCGCCTAAAGACCTACAACTGGACATTTGATCTTCCAACTATGAGGGCATTTCAACCCAAACGCCAAAGCTACTCTCCGGGTCGACAAACCCCACCTTATCGAGCCGAGCTTCACCCCCGTGAGAAAAGCAAACTTGACATGGGCATCGGTGTCTTTGATCACCGAATAGGCGGTGCAAACTCTCTTTTAAGTCTTGCACCGACCCCAACACCCCACCACCAAAGCTGATGCGCAGCACCGGGTATTTGACAGCCCAGTCCCAGCGGCTCACAGCAGCCAGCCCCTTGAACAGCGGCTGATTGCCTTCAAACAACTCTTTCAGGGTGTCTAGAAACAGGCTTTTGCCAAAGCGCCGCGGGCGCGAGAGAAAGTAGTGTGAGCCGCTGTCTGCCAAGTCAACTGCAATACCCGTTTTGTCCACATAGTAGTAGTCCGCTTCGCGAATCTTGGCGAAGGTCTGAATACCAATGGGAAGCTTTTTGCGGGTCATGGCGGGCATGTTAGCTCTAAAGCCCTAACTGGCGATGCGTTTTTTGTCGACTTGCACGTTTGTCTAGCGTCAGCACTGCCGCGCAACCTAGCGCTTGCATTTGCGCGCCAATGAGATGGTCGGCCCAGTCCCCACCATCACCTTGCCATGTTTTAAAGGCAGCCAGAACAGTGGGCATTGACTCAAACCGCAGACCCGCAAAGCCCAGCAGGCTGGCCATGGTTTGCTGACATTGAAGCACCGAATATCCATACAGCCGAGCTAACACCCAAACCAGTTCACACAACACGATGTGACCCACCAAACATTCACGCCCCGCAGTCAGCTCAGCATCAAGTGCCTCTTGCACACGCTGCGCCTGCGTCGGGTCATCATTGGTGAGCAGCCGCACCAGAATGTTGGTATCAAGCGCCAGCATGTTGACGAGCGGCTACGGCATCGCACACTGCTTGGTTCATTTCTTCGACCGTATGCGCCTGTTTGGGCTGCGGCAAAATGCCACGCAGATTAGCAAACGATGCTTTATTGGCCTTGGCAACCGTGATTTGACCATCTGCCATCGGTAAAAAAACAATTTTGTCACCAGGCTCTAGCTGCAACATGAGCCGTATGTCTTTGGGTAGAGTGATCTGTGACTTGCTGGTCAAAGTGGCTAGCATGAGGATTCCTTACAGATTGGTAAGGTAGTTTATCGCGCTAGCACCACCCTAGTCAATTCACACCACTTCAAAATTCGCGAATCTTGGCGAAGGTCTGGATACCAATGGGAAGCTTTTTGCGCGTCATGATGGGCATGTTAACGTGAATCACCAACCGCTACCTTAGCCCACCAGGTATCAATTGCCCAGCCTTCGCCCTGCGCATAGGGAGGCATGCTCTCCGGCTGATCAAGGCGCCAGTTATTCAGCACGATGCGGTGCGTGGGTGCCGACCATTGCGGGATCAGCACATGACTATGTGCGATGACGCGCTCGAGCGCACGGCAAGCCGGCAATAGCTCGGCTTTGGTTTTGGCACTGGTCATGGCGCTAATTAACGCATCTACAGCCGCACTTTGGGTGCCCGACATGTTGCCGGAGTCTTCTTGATTAGCGGCCTTGGAGCCAAATAAATCGGCATATTCCTGCCCGGGCGAATGGGTACCACCGTAAGCCAGTGAGGTGATGTCAAATTCAAATTTTTGCAGGCGCTGCTGGTACAAAGCAAAGTCAACCGGTCTGAAATGCAGCGTGATGCCGAGTTTTTCGAGGTTGCGCGCCCAGGGTGTCACCACACGCGCGCTGCCTTCGTTGCTGTCGAGGTATTCGATCTCAAGGGCTTGGCCTTGGGCATTACGCAGCTTGCCTTCGCGCACCTCCCAACCGGACGCTTTAAGCAAAGCCTGTGCCTGGCGCAAGTTGTCACGCAACGAAGACGGTGCGACGGTGCGCGGCGGTGCTGTCATCGGGCCAAAAACCGCAGCAGGCAGCCCCGTGCGCCAAGGTTCCAACAGTGCCAACTCTTGGGCTGTAGGCAAACCACTGGCAGAGCAGTCGGTGTTGCCAAACAAGCCGTTGACGCGCTGGTAGGCGTTGTAAAACATTTGGCGGTTCATCCACTCGTAGTCCAGCGCCAAGCCCAGCGCCTGGCGCACCCGCACGTCTTTGAACCCTTCGCGCCGGGTGTTCAGCACATAGCTCTGAAACCCGGTAGGCAGGCGGTGTTGGTACTCGCGCTTGACCAATTCACCGCTGTCAAAACGCTTGCCATTGACGCGCCGCGCCCAGTCACCGGCAGAGAAAAATCGCATCAAATCAAACTCACCCGCCTTCAGCGCCTCCAGCCGAGCCGTACCATCTTTGTAAATCTTCACGGTAATGCGCTCAAAATTGGCCGTGCCCCGGCGCACATTGATATCTTTAGCCCAATAGTTCGGATCACGCACATAGGTGATGTCTTTGCCAAAACGAACCGGACCCATTTTGTAGGGGCCGCTACCAATCGGTGTGTCGGTGACGATCTGATCAAACGGCTTGGCCTTGCCGCCTTCCATGCCCCAGGCACGGCTAAACACCGGCAAACCGCCCACCGTCAACGGCAACTCGCGGTTGGGCTTTTTGAAGCGATAGCGCAGCGTGCGCGCATCCAGCACGTCGAGCCCGGCCACATCGTCGAGCATGGTTTTGTAGGCGGGTGAGGTAAATGGACCCATCAGCGCATCAAAGCTGTGTTTCACGTCTGCCGCCCACACCGGGTCGCCATTGTGAAAGCGTGCTTCAGGGCGGAGCTTGAAGGTGGCGCTCAAGCCATCAGCCGCCACAGCCACATCGTGTGCCAGCAACCCATAACCCGAGCCGGTTTCATCCAGCGCCCCGCTGAGCAGCGAGTCAAACATCAGGTCTGACAAATAGGCTGGCGCCGAGCCTTTGATGGTGAAGGGGTTGTATTTGTCAAACGTTGACACACGCAAGTTGCTCACCAAGCGCAGCTCGCCACCTTTGGGGGCTTGCGCATTGACGTAATCAAAGTGTGAGAAATTAGCGGGGTATTTCAGGTCACCCCAGAGCGCGTAACCATGCGCCGCCCATGCAGAATGAGCGCAGCACAAGAGAATAAAGACAAACAATCGGGTCATGCGACAATTCTGCATCAAATGTTGCTGCCAACGGCCTTCACCAATGCCCATTGCGCAGCAATTCGACAGTAGTTCATAAGACAGATGAGGTTGCAATGGGTTTTCTGACTGGCAAAAAATTTCTAATCACGGGCGTGTTGTCCACCCGCTCAATCGCCTATGGCATTGCCAAGGCCTGCCATGAGCAGGGTGCCGAGCTGGCTTTTAGTTATGTGGGCGAGCGCTTCAAAGAGCGCATCACCGAGTTTGCGGCCGATTTCAATTCAACGCTGATTTTTGATTGCGACGTGGGCGACGATGCGCAAATTGAAAATTTGTTCAAAGACCTCACCCAAACTTGGCCGACTTTTGACGGCTTTGTGCACAGCATTGGTTTTGCCCCACGCGAAGCTATTGCTGGCAATTTTCTGGATGGCCTGACGCGCGAAAATTTTCGCATTGCCCACGACATCAGCGCCTACAGCTTTCCGGCCATGGCCAAGGCAGCCCTGCCCTACCTCAACAACACTGCCTCTTTGCTCACCCTCACCTACCTGGGTGGCGTTCGAGTGGTGCCCAGCTATAACACCATGGGCCTGGCCAAAGCATCACTTGAATCATCGGTGCGTTATCTGGCCGATGCGGTGGGTGCCAAAGGCATTCGCGTGAATGGCCTGAGCGCCGGCGCCATCAAAACGCTGGCGGCCAGCGGCATCAAAGACTTTGGCAAATTGCTCAGTATCTCTGCAGCGGCTTCGCCCCTGAAACGCAATGTGACAATTGACGAAGTGGGGAACGTGGCGGCATTTTTGCTGAGTGATCTGGCCTCGGGCATGACCGGGCAGATCTCCTATGTTGACTGCGGTGTCAGCCAAACGGCTGTTGCCGTGGTTGAAGTCTGATTGGCCAGCCAGGAGGGACTCGAACCCCCTACCCCGAACTTAGAAGGTTCGTGCTCTATCCGGATGAGCTACTGGCTGTCAAAGCGGCTAAACGGGGGTGAGTTTACTAGAATGGCCAAGCCACCCATAGCACCCTGAACGCCATGCGCCTTCCCCTACGCTTAAGCACACCTTTATCGCGCTATCTGGCGATGGGTCTGGACTGGCTGATGATCTGGTCTTGTGCTGTGGGATCTTATCGCTGGTTTGAGCGATTGTCGGAAGCTGACTCGCAGCTAAACCCCATGCCCGCGCTTTACGACTGGGTGGTTTTGCTGTCGATTTTGGTGTTGATGCTCATGTCGGATCATGTTTATCGGTCCTGGCGCCTGCATCATCTGAGCGACATGATTCGTTCGGTGCTGACGGGCTGGTTGGTTGCGCTGCTGTCGGTTGTGGTCTGGTTATTTTTGTCGAAATTCTCGTCTGATTTATCGCGCCTTTGGTTTGTCGGCTGGGCCATCAGCAGCACCTTGGCACTTTGCCTGCTGCGTGCTTTGGTTTATGGCGTGCTGCACCTGCTGCGCCGCTCAGGCTACAACTTTAAAACCCTGCTGCTGGTTGGCTCTGCAAGCTCCTTTGCCGATGTGAAACAAGCCCTAGCAGCTGCGCCCTGGAGCGGTTTGCGGGTTCAGGCAGCGCTGGCACCCAGCCTTTTAGAAGCTTATCTAGCAGACCCACAAGCGCCTCCATGCGACGAAGTCTGGCTCTGCATGTCGCTCACTGAGCAAACGCACATGAATACGGCGCTCTACGCGCTGCGCCACAGCACCGCCAATATTCGCCTGGTGCCTGATGCGTTTTCGCGCAAACTGCTCAAATACGGTGTCAGCGCGTCGGTGGGGATTCCGATGCTGGACATTTCTGCCAATCCCATCACTGGCCTGATGCGCTTGCTAAAGGGTATCGAAGACCGGCTTGGAGCGCTCATTATTTTGTCTGTGATCGCCATTCCCATGCTGCTGATTGCTCTGGCTATCAAACTCACTTCCAAGGGTCCCGTGTTTTTCAAGCAACTGCGCCACGGCTGGAATGGCAAGGAGATTTGGATTTATAAATTTCGCAGCATGGTGGTACACCATGAAGGTGAGTTTTTGGTCACGCAAGCCAGCAAAGGCGACGCACGCATCACACCGCTGGGGGCTTTCTTGCGTCGCACCAGTTTGGATGAATTGCCGCAATTTATTAATGTGCTGCAAGGGCGCATGTCGATCGTAGGGCCTCGTCCACACGCCGTGCAGCACAACGAGCACTATAAAACCCTGGTGCCAGGCTATATGCTGCGTCACAAGGTCAAGCCTGGCATTACGGGTTGGGCGCAGATCAACGGCTACCGCGGCGAAACCGACACGCTCGCAAAAATGCAAAAACGCATTGAATTTGACCTGTATTACATCGAACACCTGTCGCTCTGGCTGGACATCAAAATCATTTTCCTCACCCTTATTAAGGGCTGGGTACACCACAATGCTTACTAACCAGACGGCACGGCGTTTGCTGATGCTGCAAGTCGTCTTGCTGCTGATTGGCACGCTGATGCCTGGGGCTTGGCGCGCCACGCTGGAGTCAAGCCTGCACGCCAATTGGGGCTTGTCATCATTGGGGCATTTTGTGCTGTTTTGTGGCATGGCCTGGGTCGCCAGCGGCCCTTCTATGGCGTGGCCTTGGCAACGCATTGTGCTGGCCGGACTGGTTTTAGCCCTGCTCACCGAAGGGCTGCAGTTTTTTGCTATTGAGCGCCACCCGCGTTGGGTGGACGTGGGCATTGACATGGCCGGACTCAGTCTGGGCTTGTTGCGACAACTGGTGCGTGTAAAGGTTTAATCAATTCCCATGGCTAGCAAACCCAATCCCGAATATTCGGAAAGTTCGATTCGTGTTCTCAAAGGACTGGAGCCCGTCAAGCAACGCCCGGGCATGTACACCCGCACCGACAACCCGCTGCACATCATTCAAGAAGTGATCGACAACGCGGCCGACGAAGCGCTGGCTGGGCACGGCAAAAAAATAAAAGTCACGGTGCACGCCGATGCCTCAATCAGCATCGAAGACGATGGTCGAGGCATTCCATTTGGCCTGCACCCGCAGGAAAACGCACCGGTGATCGAATTGGTTTTTACCCAACTGCATGCCGGTGGCAAGTTCGACAAGGGCAAGGGTGGCGCCTATAGCTTTTCAGGTGGCTTGCATGGTGTCGGTGTCAGCGTTACCAATGCGCTGAGTAGCCGGCTTGAGGCTACCACCTACCGTGAAGGCCAGGTAGCTCGGCTGGTGTTCTCAGGTGGCGACGTGATCGAGCCGCTCAGCCTGCGCCCGGCCCTTGCAGGCGAGCGCAAAACTGGCACGACAGTGCGTGTTTGGCCTGATGCCAAATACTTCGAAACGCTGATTTTTCCGATGGCTCAGCTGACCCATTTGCTGCGCAGCAAAGCTGTGCTGATGCCCGGCGTCAGTGTCACACTGGTGCAAGAAAAAACCAAAGAAAGCGAAACCTGGGTTTTTAAAGGGGGTCTGCGTGACTATTTATCGCAAACGCTGTCGGGCGAACCGCTGATCCCGCTATTTGAAGGCGAAGGTTTTGCCGATCCACACAATGAGAGCTTTGCCGAAGGTGAAGGCGCAGCCTGGTGCGTGGCTTTCACCGAAGATGGCCAACCGGTGCGTGAGAGCTATGTGAACTTAATCCCAACCAGCGCGGGTGGCACGCACGAAGCGGGTCTGCGCGACGGACTATTTGGCGCGGTTAAAAGCTTCATCGAGATGCATTCACTGTTGCCCAAAGGCGTCAAGCT
>CAIYYA010000184.1 GCA_903930255.1 uncultured beta proteobacterium | reverse complement strand
GGCTAACGCAAGCCTGGCGGGCGCTAGCGCCCTACCAGACCAGTGGCTTAACGAACGATGTCGTAGCTGTAATCGGTCTTGCCGATTTCCATGGTGTTGGCATCCAGCGCTTCAAAGAACTCGTCGAGCAACATCACCAGCACACGCAGGGAACCCGCGTAACCCCAGGTGGCGTAGCGGTGGTAGTGGTGGCGATCATGGATCGGGAACACCAGGCGCACCAGCGGTGTCTTGGTATCGCGTTCCAAAAACTTGCCGTAGGTGTTGCCAATCATGAAATCCACTGGCTCGGTGAACAGCAGCGAGCGCAGGTGCCACAGGTCGCGCTTCGGGTAAACCTTGCAGCCTTTACCGTAAGGAGTGGAGTCAAACAGGGCTTGCACTTTGGCGGCCCAGGTTTTGTCACCGTTGGTTGAGAGCACATGCGACGGCTCAGCGCCCAGCTCCAGCAAAAAGGCGGCGTAGCCCAGCATTTGGTCCGGGTCACCGTACAGGGCAAAACGCTTGCCGTGCAGGTGGGCCTGGCTGTCGGCCAAGGCATCGACCAATTCGCCGCGCTCTTTCTCCAGCGCTGCGGGAATCGGTTTGCCGGTAAGGCGCGAGATTTCCATCAGGAATTTGTCGGTGCCCGCCACGCCCATGGGCGCATTCAGGGCAACCACTTCCTGGCCATGCTCAGCGATAAATTTGCTGGTTTTTTCGCAGCAGAACTCCTGGAAAACGATAGTGGCCTTGGCATGCAACGCGGCCACGACTTCTTCTTTGGTAGTGCCGCCGGCGTACATGCGGAATTCACCATCGGTGGGGGTGTTCCAGTTTTCAGACGGGTCGCAGATGATGTTGACCTTGACCTCAAACAATTCAAAGATGCGCCGGATTTCGCGCATGTTGCCCACTACAAACCCGTCAAAACCCCCAATGAAGTTGATGCTGTCATTGGGTACGCGCACCAGCGGTTCGGTGGTCTTGGCTTTGCCATCCCAGAAGTGGCGCAACACGCCCAGCAAGGCATTGTCATAGCCTGTGATGTGGCTGCCCACGAAGGCCGGTGTGTGGGCAAACGGCACGTCAAAGTCTTCGGGAATGCTGCCTTTTTGTTTGCTGGTTTTAATGAACGCATCCACGTCATCGCCAATGACCTCGGCCATGCAGGTGGTGGACACCGCAATCATGTCGGGTTTGTACAGGCTGTAGGCATTGGACAGGCCATCCACCATGTTGTTCAAACCACCAAACACAGCAGCATCTTCGGTCATGGAAGAACTGACGCAGGAGGTCGGCTCTTTAAAGTGGCGTGAGAAGTGCGCACGATAGTAGGCTACGCAACCTTGGCTGCCGTGTACAAAGCTCAGCGTTTTGGCAAAGCCGTTGGCTGCAAAGACGGCACCCAGAGGCTGGCAGGCCTTGGCCGGGTTCACGGTGAGCGAATCACGGGCAAAGTTTCTTTGCTTGTAGTCTTCGGTTTTGGTCCATTCCACGACCTGCTTGATGGCGTCATCTGAATGGTTGAACTCAAAGGCTTTTTTCTTGCTGAAGAGTTCTTGGTACTCGGGCTCACGGAACAGCATTTCGTGGTCGATGATTTTTTCAGCTACTTGAGGCATGGTGTGCTCCTAGAAAATTGGGTGCGGGTTGATCCGTTCAGCGCGCTTCGCTGAGAGCCATCCAGAGCACCCGCGGAACCGGCTTTGCCGGGCCGTTGGGTGCGCCCCTTGAGGGGAGGCGGCTACACGAAGTGAGCAAGCAACGGGGTGGTTCAGTTCTTCCAGGGTGCCTTGGTGAGACCCCAGATCGGGCTGGAGATGGCCATGTCCATGTCACGGGCAAAGATGGCAAAGCCGTCATAGCCGTGGTAGGGGCCGGAGTAATCCCAGCTGTGCATCTGGCGAAAAGGCACGCCCATCTTTTGGAACACATATTTCTCTTTGATGCCCGAGCCCACCAAATCAGGTTTGATCTTGTCAACAAAATGCTCAAACTCATAACCCGTCACGTCGTCATAAATCAGCGTGCTGTCTTCAACATAATGGGTGGTGCGCTGGTAATCGTCGTTGTGGGCAAACTCATAACCGGTGCCAACGATCACCATGCCGAGGTCTTCGTAGGCGCCAATCACATGGCGTGGACGCAAACCGCCCACATACAACATGACAGTTTTGCCTTCAAGGCGAGGTTTGTATTTGTCAATCACGGCCTGCATCAGCGGCTTGTACTTGGCAATCACCACTTCTGTCTTGGCCTTTACCGTGTCGTCAAAGTGGCTGGCAATTTCGCGCAGGCTTTTTTCGATCATGGTCGGGCCGAAGAAGTTGTACTCGACCCATGGAATACCGTACTTTTCTTCCATGTGGCGGCTGATGTAGTTCATCGAGCGGTAGCAATGCAACACGTTGAGCTTGGCTTTGGGCGTGTTCTCAATCTCTGCGATGGTGCCGTCACCAGACCATTGCGAAATCACGCGCAGGCCCATTTCTTCCAGCAGGATGCGGCTGGACCAGGCATCACCGCCAATGTTGTAGTCGCCGATGATGGCCACGTCGTAGGGGGTGGAGACAAACTCCGGGTGTTTGTTGGGGTCAACCTTGTCGAAGACCCAGTCACGAATCGCATCGTTGGCCAAGTGGTGGCCGAGTGACTGGCTGACGCCGCGAAAACCTTCGCAGCGCACTGGCACGATGGTTTTGCCTTCGTATTCCTTGCTTTTCTTCTTGGAAATCGCTTCGATGTCGTCGCCAATCAGACCAATCGGGCATTCAGACTGGATCGAAATACCTTTGTTCAGCGGAAACAGCACCTGAATTTCGTCAATGATCTTGTCAAGTTTCTTGTCACCACCAAAAACGATGTCTTTCTCTTGAAAGTCAGAGGTGAATTGCATCGTCACAAAGCTGTCAATGCCCGTGTTGCCGATGTAATAGTTGCGTCGATTAGCCCAGGAATATTGGCCACAACCGACCGGACCATGGCTGATGTGAACCATGTCTTTGATCGGCCCCCACACCACGCCTTTGGAGCCGGCGTAGGCGCAGCCGCGAATCGTCATCACGCCCGGCAATGATTTGATATTGGACTTGACGCCGCAGTCGGGCTTGCCATCTTCAAACACGCCCAGGTGCTTGGCACGCCTTTTGGCCATTTTTTCAGGGTAAGCCTTCAAAACTTCATCAATCAGGGCCTTGTTCGCGGCCTTGCGATCTTCAACAACGGCAGTCATGGGGAACTCCAGGTGGTAAGGGTTTAATCTGCTACGCAACCCGACCGATTCATTTTGGAATAAATCAGGCCGGGCTGTGTACCTCTTAGGCCGCGGCCAGTTCAGCTGCCGACTTGCCCACTTGGGTTTCGTCGATGGTGTCCATGATGCCGAACTCCATCAGCATGTCTTCCAACTGATCCATGGTGATCGGGGTCGGAATGGTGCCGTTGCCTGCGTTGTTGTGAATCTTGCTGGCCAACGTGCGGTACTCGGCAGCTTGTTTGGATTCAGGGGCGTATTCGATCACGGTCATGCGGCGTAGCTCGGCGTGTTGCACGATGTTGTCGCGTGGCACAAAGTGAATCAGCTTGGTACCCAGCATGCCTGCCAGGGCATCGGCCAATTCGTATTCTTTGTCGGTTTGACGCTCGTTGCAAACCAAACCACCCAGACGCACGCCGCCCGAGTTGGCATACTTCAGGACACCCTTGGAGATGTTGTTGGCCGCATACATGGCCATCATTTCGCCAGACATCACGATGTAGATTTCTTGCGCCTTGTTTTCGCGAATAGGCATGGCAAAACCACCACAGACCACGTCACCCAGCACGTCGTAAGACACATAGTCCATGTTGTCGTAGGCGCCGTTTTCTTCCAAAAAGTTGATCGAGGTGATGACACCACGGCCAGCGCAGCCGACTCCTGGCTCTGGGCCACCAGACTCAACGCAGCGAATATTTTTGTAGCCAATCTTCATCACGTCTTCCAGCTCCAAATCCTCCACCGAACCGGCCTCGGCCGCGAGTGACAGAATGGTGTCCTGCGCTTTGGCGTGCAGAATCAAGCGGGTTGAGTCGGCTTTGGGGTCGCAACCGACGATCAGAATTTTTTGGCCCAGGTCGCTGAGTGCCGCCAGGGTGTTTTGAGACGTGGTCGATTTGCCGATGCCACCTTTGCCGTAGAAGGCGATTTGCCGAAGTTTAGCCATTTGCATACTCCAATCAGGAAGGATAAAAAAACCAAGGTTGCGAAGCCGCGACCTGAGTCAGCCTGACGTGTCTGTAAGTCTTGTTATTGGTGCCACGGTTCGGCCGGACTTTTGTCCGCGCTCCTTCACTATTGCAGCTTCCGTGCCATGCTGAGAATAGCGTGCAAAATAGCAAAATATATAATTAAATCAATCAGTTAGAGTGATTTAAAGTGGTCGGTTTTGACTTTGTTGATTTCCTTACAAAGCCATTCATCGTGTCGGATTTGTAGTCTGCTTTGAAATTGTCTGAAAACGTTGGTGTTAACTTAACCTACGGTGAGAGCGGCGCGCAGACTGGGCCATGTGCATTATTTTCGATAGCTGTATCTGGGTCGGGATGGCATCCAACTCGGCAGCCTGATCGACCCCACCAATCAAGTGGCGATTTGTTGAAGCTTGCGGTCACCTGAAACTGATACTATCGGCAATAGTATGAAATACCGTGCAGTCCTTGATACCAATGTGCTTGTGGCAGCACTGTCAAGTCGTCGTGGCGCTTCTTTTGTGTTGCTCAATCATGCCATCAACCAGCGTTTTGCTTTGCTGGCATCGCCGGCGTTGTGGCTGGAATACGAAGCCGTGCTCAAGCGCACAGAGGTCACGCAGATGCATCAACTCACGCGGCAAGACATTGATGACGTGCTCAATGCGTTGTGCGCGGTAGTTGAGCCGGTTCAGGCCCATTTTTTATGGCGGCCCCAGTTGCGTGATCCGAACGATGAAATGGTGCTTGAGGCCTCAATCAATGGTGCGGCCACCCATTTGGTCAGCTTCAATTTACGCGACTTTGACCCGCCCATGCAGCGCCATAAGTTATCTACCCCAGCGCGGCTTGGTCCTGTGGCATGCCGTCCGGCTGATTTTTTAAACCTTTTGGAGAACCCATCATGAGCCAGGTTGCCTTGCGATTGCCAGATTCGCTGCACCAGTACGCCAAACAGTTGGCGGCGCAGGACTCAGCTTCTTTGAACCAATTTATAGTGACCGCAGTTGCCGAGAAAATTTCGGCGCTCAACACCGAGGCATTTTTTCAGCAACGTGCCGCATTCAGCAGTCGAGAAAAATTTGACCGAGTACTGGCCAAAGTAGCCGACCGCCCGCCGGTGCCAGGTGATGAGGTTACTTGAAAGAACAATGCGGCAAGGGTTGCAAGAGCCATAGCAACTGATGTGTATGGTTGATGTTGCAACCCAGCGTGATCTAAAAGAATTAGAAACGACTCTGAAGCGTGATATGGCTGAACTTAAAGTCGATTTGCTGAAATGGATTGTCGGTTTGCTGCTTGGTCAAACCGCTTTGATTTTGACCTTGCTGCCCAAGTTGATTCAGGCCTAAAGTTAAGTCGAGTCTGACCCACTTTTTTCAACACGGCAAGGGCAGCGCTGGTTAGCCATCATTTTTTCGACTACGCCAGTAACCGGGTTTGCGGGCATCGGGTGCCACTGCAATGATGACGATCTCCTGGGCAAAAATGCGATACACAATTGAAAAAGGAAACCTTTTTGGAAAAACACGACGGGTTTTGTACTTGAATGGTGCACCCATCTCGGGAAATTCCCGAGCAATTTCTGTTGCAGCCTCAACCTCATTGGTGAATTTCTCGCCAAGACCTTTGGACTTTGCCTCGTAATACCCTGCTTGAGCAGCAAATTCTGCCAGCGCATCTTCGTGAAAACGCAAGAGCTTTTTCACCGAATTGCGCGTCTGACTTGGGCAAAGGCATCTTCGGCTGAAACAAGCGTGGCGACACCGCGATCTACTTCGTCAATTCGACGCATGAGCTCCTCGTCCCACGCGTCTTCAGTGGTCTGATCTTCGCTCGCGTGAATTGAATCAAGCAATAACTCTGCGAGACGAGCGCGTTCCTCAGGGCGAAGTGCTTGGGACTTTTGCGATAACTCCGCGACAAGATCAAACATCGAAAATCTCCGGTTTAGGGCGTTCGCTATGAGTGCAGCGACAGATGACGACTGCGGCGATGATTATCACCAAAATTGTGTTCAATGATTGCTAACGTCAAAATTCAGCGGTGAGCGAAGCGAGTCCGCTGCAATGCAGTGTTAGGCATGAGTTCGCGTGGTGGTGGTTGAACGCAAGGAATCCCTTTGGCAATATATTGAGCTTCAATTAATTTCAGATCTGCCGCTATTGCATCAATATCATAATTAAATTTAGCAGCATGGGCGTTTCGATTTGCCCTGACTTCAGTGATGATCTCATCATCCAATAATGTCGTCATCGTTTTCTCCTAATAATTCCTCTGGGGTACACATGATTGGCATAAGCAAGCCAATAGATTCAAGATGGTGCGATATGTTTCTCTGTATTTCCATATTGGCAATATGCCGACAATTCCAAGTGAGCAAATAATCCATGCCGTGTATTGTTGCAAG
>CAIYYA010000183.1 GCA_903930255.1 uncultured beta proteobacterium | reverse complement strand
GTGATCAATAACCCCGCTTTCGTTTACGGATATCAATAGTCCAAATGGCGATGGTTTTTGTAACCAACACTTGGTACCCAGTTCATCACGATACCAGGGTGGTTGATCACACTTATCGCCGTGCCAACCGGCCAAATGCGGCTGTTCGGCTCCCCTCGCGCCCGGCGGGGCGAGAGGGGTTGGGGGAGAGTGGGGCAACTACGATAAAACGACAAGGCAGAAATAACAACGCACAGTCATTGCTCAAGCAAGCCAGTTATGACTTCAATTGGCTTGAAGCTCACCCAAGCGAAAAAACAAGCCACATCAAGCCCAACACCTTGACAAGCAAGAACCGAACCTTGTTCGCAAGCTTCGATAATGCTGCCATGTCCACTCTTTGCATTCAGTTCCCAGAATCCTTACCGGTATCCGCTCGACGCGACGAAATCATGGCTGCCATGCGGGCGCACCAGGTCATCATCGTCTGTGGCGAAACCGGCTCGGGCAAAACCACCCAATTGCCCAAAATTGCCCTGGCTCTGGGGCGTGGCCTGTGCAACTACCCCAAAACCTTGCCCGATGGTCGCCCTGCGCCGCGCGGCAAACTGATTGGCCACACCCAGCCTCGGCGCATAGCCGCCAGCAGTGTGGCCAAACGCATTGCCGAGGAATTGGGCACTACGCTGGGCGAAGTGGTGGGGTTTAAGGTGCGGTTTCAAGACCGGCTAAGCCGTGATGCGTCAGTCAAGCTGATGACCGATGGCATTTTGCTGGCAGAGACGCAAACCGACCCGTTGCTCAATGCTTATGACACCATCATCATCGACGAAGCACACGAGCGCAGCCTGAATATTGATTTTTTGCTCGGCTATTTGAAGCAAATCCTGCCGCGCCGGCCCGACCTGAAAGTGGTGGTGACCTCCGCCACCATCGACGCGCAGCGTTTTGCCGAACACTTTGTCAGCCGATCTGGGCCAGCTCCCATCATCATGGTGTCGGGGCGCATGTTCCCGGTGGAGCAGCGCTGGCGGCCGTTTGAAGAATCGCGTGATGTTGACCTGAATACGGCGATTGCCGATGCGGTGGATGAGTTGTGGCGCGATGTGCACAACAGCGGCGACATTCTGGTGTTTTTGCCGGGCGAGCGTGAAATCCGCGAGGCGGCTGACCATCTGCGCGGCCACCTGAGCCACAGCGTGGTGTTCAGGCATGCCGAGGTGTTGCCACTGTTTGCGCGTCTGAGTCAGGCAGAGCAAGACCGTATTTTTGATGCGCACAGTGGCCGGCGCATTGTGCTGGCCACCAATGTGGCTGAAACCTCGCTCACAGTTCCAGGCATCAAATACGTTGTTGACGCAGGCACAGCGCGCATGAAGCGCTATAGTTTCAGAAGCAAGGTAGAGCAATTGCTGGTCGAGCCGATCAGCCAGGCTGCGGCCAACCAGAGAGCCGGGCGCTGCGGCCGGGTGGCCAACGGCATTTGCATCCGGCTCTATGACGAGAAAGACTTTGTCGCTCGCACCCCCTTTACCGAACCCGAAATTCTGCGCAGTTCACTTGCGGGGGTGATTCTGCGCATGAAGTCTCTGCACCTGGGAGTGCTCGAAGACTTTCCGTTTCTGGAGAAACCCTCGGGTCGTGCCATTGCCGACGGCTACCAGCTGCTCAATGAATTGGGTGCGGTGGACGATGCCAACGAACTGACGGCGATGGGGCAAGAGCTGGCCAAGCTGCCGCTGGATCCGCGGGTTGGGCGCATGATTCTGGAGGCGCGCAGTCGCCAGGCGCTGGATGAAGTGCTGGTGATTGCCAGTGCATTGAGTGTGCAGGACGTGCGCGACCGTCCGATGGAGGCGCAGCAGCAGGCCGATCAGGCACATGCCAAGTTTGATGATGAAAAAAGCGAGTTTTCGGGCTATTTGAAGTTGTGGAAGTGGTTGGGTGAAGCGCATGGCAATCGCGTTCAAGTGCCCGCTGACGCGGTCACACAAGAAATCGGGGTCAGAGCCCGATCTTCGGAGCAATCTGCTGGCGCAGATCACTCCCGAAATCGGAATCTGACCCCTATTTCTCGTCGCCAGCACGAGCAACTGTTGCGCAAAAACTTTATCAGCCTGCGTCGTGTGCGCGAATGGAAAGACATTTACAGCCAACTGCACACCGTGGTGGCAGAGCACAAGTGGCGCATCAACACCAGCCCCGCCAGTTATGAGCAATTGCACATGGCCATGCTGGCCGGGCTGTTGGGCAACATCGGCTGCAAACTGGAAACCGATGGTGCTACCGGCGAATACCTGGGCGCGCGCTCCATCAAGTTTTATCCGCACCCGGGTGCGCACCTGGTAAAAAAACCGGGACGCTGGATCGTTGCTGCCGAGTTGGTCGAAACCACGCGGCTGTTTGGTCGGGGCATTGCCGCCATTGAGCCGCAATGGCTGGAGCAGGTGGGGGCGCATTTGCTCAAAAAGCAATTGCTCGACCCACATTGGGAAAAAAAGAATGCCGAAGTGAATGCGCTGGAGCGTGCCACCCTGTATGGCATCGTGATTTACAGCGGACGGCGTGTCAATTACAGCCGGGTGGACTTGGCCGGTGCGCGTGAGATTTTTATCCGTGAGGCCTTGGTGGGTGGGCAGTGGGAAACCCGGTTGCCATTTTTGGCCGCCAACCAGAAGCTCATTAGCCAGGTGGAAGACCTCGAGCACAAGGCACGCCGTCAGGACGTGCTGGTGGACGATGAGCTGATTTATGCTTTTTACGACCAGCAACTCCCGGCCGAGGTATGCAGTGGCTTCACTTTTGAGGCCTGGTACCGCGATGCCCTGCGCATCAACCCCAAGCTGTTGTTGCTGAGCAAAGAAGAGTTGATGCGCCACGAGGCCGCTGGCATTACCACGCAAGCTTTCCCCAAAACCATTCGGCTGGGCGGAGTGGATTGCGCTGCCACTTATCTGCATGAGCCGGGTGACCCCAAGGATGGTCTGACTGTGACCGTGCCGATTTTTGTGCTGAACCAGATCAACGATGAGCGCTGCGAGTGGCTGGTGCCAGGCATGCTCAAGGACAAAATTCAGGCGCTGCTCAAAACCCTGCATCAACGCCCCCGCTCGCGGCTGGTGCCGTTGCCCGAGTCGGCCAACAAAATGGCCACGCAGTTGAATGAGCCTGCCCTGTTTGGCCATGGCTCGCTGATCGAGGCGGTGTTGCGCTTGGTGCGTCTGGCGACTGCGGTGGATGTGGTGCGCGCTGACATCAAGGTAGATATGCTGCAAGCGCACTTTTTTATGAATTTTCGCGTGGTTGATGAACACAGCCGTCAGCTTGGCGTGGGGCGCAATCTGGCGGTGCTGAAGGCCGAGCTGGGCGCAAAGGCGCGCGGGGCGTTTCAGGCACTGGCCGCTTTGAAGCTCCAAAATAATCAACAAAATAGTGCTTCAGAGCCCGCCAATCAAGCACAACATGCTATCAATAATAAAGCAAGCAAAGCGGCCAAAGACGAGCAGCCAACGGCAGACTCAAAAAATAAGCAAAAACAAGCTCTGATGCCCGCTCAGCAAGCGCAAGCTGCTCATTCATCAATAGCAATTGGAAAATCCCCGCAAAGCGCTGGCCAGCGTCATACCAGCTGGACTTTTGGTGAATTGCCGGAGCTGTTGGAGATTCAAAAGGGTGCTCAGACGTTGATTGGTTACCCGGCGCTGCTCGATGGTGGCGATGCCGTCAGCATTGAAGTGTTTGACGAACCCGACGTGGCGGCTGCAAAACACCGCGCTGGCCTGCGTCGCCTGTTTGCTTTGCAGCTCAAAGATGCGCTCAAATACCTTGAAAAGAACGTGCCAGATCTGCAAAAAATGGCCGTTACCTACATGCAGGTGGGTAAAAACCACGATGGCAGTGGCACCGGTGGTACGTTGGAAGAGTTGCGCGAACAGATCATCAGCCTGGCGCTTGAGCGCGCATTTTTACTTGACCCCTTGCCCACCGATGAATTTGCTTTCAAAAAACGCGTCGAAGAGGGAAGAGGGCGTTTGACCCTGATTTGTACGGAGGTGGCACGTTTGTCCGCCAGCATTTTGGCCGAATACGCCTTGGCCGCACGCAAGATCAAAGACAGCAAACAAGCGCTCCAGGCCAGCGCAGATGCAGCCCAGCAATTACAGCGATTGGTGGGTAAACGCTTTTTGCTCGATAGCCATTGGGCAGCTTTGCAGCACTTGCCACGCTATCTGAAAGCAATTGTTTTGCGTTTAGACAAATACCGAAGCGACCCAGCCCGCGATACTCTGCGCTTGGTGGAGTTTCGGCCTTTAGAGCAACGTTATTGGCAGCAAGTTGCTGCGCGCAAGGGCGTGGTGGATGAGCGTTTGGTTGAATTTCGTTGGTTACTGGAAGAATTAAGGGTGAGCTTATTTGCACAGGAGTTACGCACACCGCAACCCGTGAGCGTGAAAAGACTGGAAAAAGCATGGGGACAATTGTCAAATTAGAGGCTTTGTGTATGAAGAATATGGTGATAGCAGGGGGCGGTATCGGCGGTTTGGCTGCAGCGCTGGCATGTGCCAGGGCTGGCGCAGAGATTGATGTGCATGAGCGCAGTATCGAGTTTTCAGAGTTTGGTGCTGGCATTCAGCTTAGCCCTAATGTGGTGAAGATTCTGTACGACTGGGGGCTCCAGGACGCATTGGCTGACGTGGCGGTTTTCCCCGATCGCTTGCAAGTGCGCAGTGCCCTATCGGGTGCGCAGTTGGGGGTGCTGGCTTTGGGCGATTCGATTTGCAAGCGCTACGGCACACCTTATCTGACGATTCATCGAGCCGATATGCATCAGCTGTTGCTTCAGGCGGTGCAAAAGCAGGGCAAAGTGCAATTGCACCTCAATTCACCGGTGCTCGGTTTGAACCAGACCGACGAGCAGCTTGATGTCAAGCTCGCCGCTGGTGCTAGCTTGCAAGCTCAACTGCTGGTAGCGGCTGATGGCGGTTGGAGCAGTTTGCGCCAGCAAGTGCTCGATGATGGAAAACCGCAGCCAACGGGTCATCTGGCCTATCGGGCGCTGCTTTCGCAAGCCCGCCTGCCTGTGCATTTGCGCAGCACGCAAGTGACCGCTTGGTTGGGGCAGCAACAGCATGTGATTGCCTATCCGGTACGCCGGGGCGAATTACTTAATGTGGTAGCGATCGTGCACGGGCAGATTCAGGGTGACTTGGCGCACTGGGATCACAGTGGCAATGCGGTAGAGCTGCAGCAACGCATGCAAGGCGTCAGCAAACCCTTGTTTGACCTGATTCAGGCAGTGGGAAGCTGGCGTTTATGGCCCTTGAGTATTCGCCCGCCGATGTCGGGGGCGCATCAGCATGCCCAAGGTCGGGTGGCTTTTCTGGGTGATGCAGCACATCCGATGGTGCCTTATCTTGCTCAGGGTGCCGGTATGGCCATTGAAGATGCAGCCACACTGGCAAAGGTGCTCGGACAGGGTGGGGCGTTTGCTTCACCTGAAGAAAACGCCAGCGCGGTGGCCGTACCGGCTTTGCTGCAGCGCTACGCTGAGCAACGCTGGCGGCGTAATGCCCGGGTGCAACGCCAGGCCATTCGCAATGGCAAAATTTTTCACGCCGCGGGGCCTTTGCGCTGGGGCCGCGATGCCGCCATGAAGCTGTTGGGTGAAGGGTTGCTGGATCAGCCCTGGCTTTATGCCGGCGCCTGACGGTGCGATTTTCTTGACGGCTTGAGGCGCTGATAAAATCAAATCCAACAGCGGTCAAGCCCAATCATTGCGTTTCAGATCAATCCGACACGTTGTTGCTTCGCCTTGCCGTGTGTCAGCACTGTCTGCGGCTTCGCGCCTAGTGTCGCATCGATCTGGAAACGGAATCAGCGCTTGTATCGCGGCTCCATCACAACCTGTCAGCTCAACACCAGGCCTCCAAAGTGACCCTGCATATCACCCCATTCGAGGGCGGCAGCGCTCTCAGCGCTTTCCGTGTTCAACAACTCTTGCCTGCATTGCAAGCAGTGCACGACAAAATCAGCGGCATTGCTGCGCGCTTTGTCCATTGGGTGGCTTCTGAGCAGGAGCCAGATGAACAGCTGCAAGACCAGTTGGCCGCTTTGCTCACCTATGGCGACCCCTATGCTGGTGCGCTGGACGGAGCGCTGATTGTTGTGACACCCCGTTTTGGCACGGTTTCGCCCTGGGCTTCCAAGGCCACCGATATTGCGCACAACTGTGGCTTGGCCGTGCGCCGTGTCGAACGCGTGGTTGAATACCGCGTGGTGCTAAAAAGCGGGCTTTTGTCTAAACCATCACTCAGTGCCGAGCAGCTCAACCAAATTGCCGATTTACTGCACGATCGCATGACCGAAAGTGCACTTTTTGAGCGTGGCGCAGCTTGGGGCCTATTCACCGAGTTGCCAGCGGCTCCGATGGCGCATGTGGATGTGCTCACAGGGGGCAAGGCTGCGCTGGTGGCTGCTAACCGCGAATTTGGCTTGGCTTTGGCTGCCGATGAAATCGACTATTTGGTCACGGCTTTCACCCAGCTGCAGCGTAACCCGACCGATGTTGAGCTGATGATGTTTGCACAGGCTAACAGCGAGCACTGCCGGCACAAGATTTTTAATGCACAGTTCACCATCGACGGTGCTGCACAGCCGCACAGCCTGTTTGGCATGATTCGCCACACCCATCAAAGCAACCCGCAGCACATGTTGGTGGCGTATTCCGACAACGCCTCGGTCATGACCGGTGCCGTGGTTGAAAGATTCAGTGCGAAATCAGTCACTGGAACAGGTGGTGTATGCGCAGGTAGCTATCAAAAACAAAGCGCCAATCAGCACATTTTGATGAAGGTGGAAACCCACAACCACCCCACCGCGATCTCGCCGTTTCCCGGTGCAGCCACCGGCGCAGGCGGTGAAATCCGCGACGAAGGCGCCACCGGCCGCGGCTCCAAACCCAAAGCCGGTCTGACCGGATTCACCGTTTCTAAAATTAATTGGGGTCAGATTCCAATTAATTCTTCAAATACTGAAAACAATTGGAATCTGACCCCAATTAATTACGGCAAGCCTGAGCATATTGCCAGCCCGTTGCAGATCATGGTTGAGGGGCCGCTGGGTGGGGCGGCCTTTAACAACGAATTTGGCAGGCCTAATTTGCTGGGTTATTTCCGGGAATATGAGCAAAGCCTGAACTATTCGGTGCAAGACGCCGCTGGCCACGCACTGCCACAGCAAGAGCAGCGCGGCTACCACAAACCGATCATGATCGCAGGTGGCTTGGGGGTGATTGACGAGAGCCAGACGCACAAGATCGAGTTTCCTGCGGGCAGCTTGCTGATCCAGTTGGGTGGCCCGGGCATGCGCATCGGCATGGGGGGCAGTGCGGCCAGTTCCATGACCACCGGTGCCAATGCTGCGCATCTGGACTTCGACTCGGTGCAGCGCGGCAACCCCGAAATTCAGCGACGTGCGCAAGAGGTGATCAACCAGTGTTGGTTGCAAGGCGCTGACAACCCGATTCTGGCGATTCACGACGTGGGCGCAGGTGGCCTGAGCAATGCCTTCCCAGAGCTGACCAACGATGCTGCGCGGGGTGCCCGCTTTGATTTGCGCGCAGTGCCGCTCGAAGAATCGGGTCTGGCTCCCAAAGAAATCTGGTGCAACGAGAGCCAGGAGCGTTATGTGCTGGCGATTGCGCCGCAGTCGCTGGACTTGTTCAAGGCACTGTGCGAACGCGAGCGCTGCCCCTTTGCGGTGGTTGGCGTGGCGACGCAGGAGCGTCAATTGGAGCTGGTCGATGCGGGTAATGAGTCTCCGGTGAACATGCCGATGAACGTGCTGCTGGGAAAACCGCCCAAAATGCACCGCGATGTGAAGAGTCTGACGCGCACTTTTGCGCCGATCGATTTAACCCATGTCAAGTTGCAGCAGGCTGCCATCGAAGTGTTGGCGCACCCCACAGTGGCGTCCAAGCGTTTTTTGATCACCATTGGCGACCGTACCGTGGGTGGCTTGACGCACCGTGACCAAATGGTCGGACCCTGGCAGGTGCCGGTAGCAGATTGCGCGGTGACACTGGCCGATTTCAAGGGTTTTGCCGGTGAAACCATGGCGATGGGGGAACGCACGCCTTTGGCCACGGTGAATGCCCCAGCCTCGGGGCGCATGGCGGTAGCTGAAGCCATCACCAATTTGCTGGCAGCGCCAATTGAACTCGATCGTGTCAAGCTCTCGGCCAACTGGATGGCGGCCTGTGGAGAGCCGGGTGAAGATGCTGCGCTGTACGAAACCGTCAAGGCGGTGGGCTTGGAGCTGTGCCCGGCCTTGGGTATTTCGATACCGGTGGGCAAAGACTCGCTGTCCATGCGCACGCAGTGGAAGGACACTGACACCCACAAAAAAGTGACTTCACCGGTGTCCTTGATCGTCACCGCTTTTGCCACGCTGGCCGATGTGCGCGGCACCCTGACACCCCAGTTGGATGCCACACAAGACACTTCGCTGATCTTGATCGACCTGGGCCGTAGGAAAAACCGCATGGGCGCCAGCATCTTGGCGCAAACCCTGGGGCAAATGGGCGATGCCGTGCCCGATCTGGATGATCCGCAAGACCTGGTGAACCTTGTCAAGGCGGTCAATGCCTTGCGTGCGGCCGGTCAAATTCTGGCTTACCACGACCGCAGTGATGGCGGTTTGTTTGCGGCGGCGTGTGAAATGGCCTTTGCCGGGCACGTTGGTCTGGCGCTGAATGTGGACATGCTCGTCACCGAGGGCGACGGCATTAGCGATAGTCGTATGGACGTGGGCGACAGCAAAAACTGGGCAGCTCAGGTCAGTGCGCGGCGCGATGAACTCACACTCAAAGCTTTGTTCAGTGAAGAACTTGGCGTTTTGTTGCAGGTGCGCACCGCAGATCGCAGTGCGGTGATGCAAACCTTGCGCGAGTTTGCTTTGAGCCAGCACAGCCATGTGGTCGGCAAAACCCGCCCTGCAACATCCGAAATCCAGCTGGGTGTGGCTGCGCTGCAGGTCTGGCGCGATGCAAAAACCATCTTTAGCGCCCAACTCGCTGACCTGCATCAGGTGTGGGATGCCACCAGCTGGAAGATTTGCCAGCAGCGTGACAACCCGGCCTGTGCCGATGCTGAACACAGCGCAGCCGGTGCAGCGGCTGACCCTGGGCTGCATTTTTATATGCCAAATCAGGCTCTGTCGCACGTCCAGCAAGCGCAAGCAGCTTCTGAAAAAGGAGCAATTTTGACTGCTCCGGCGATTCTGCTGACACGCCCCAGGGTGGCTGTTTTGCGTGAGCAAGGCGTCAACTCGCACATTGAAATGGCCTATGCATTCACAGAAGCCGGTTTTGATGCCTTTGACGTGCACATGACCGATCTGCAAACGGGTCGCGCCAAGTTGGCCGATTTCAAAGGTGTGGTGGCGTGTGGCGGTTTCAGCTATGGTGATACCTTGGGTGCAGGCATTGGCTGGGCGCGCTCGATCACCTTCAACCCCGTGCTGGCTGACCAATTCAAGGCATTTTTTGCGCGCACAGATACCTTTGGTCTGGGCGTTTGCAATGGTTGCCAGATGTTTGCCGAGCTGGCAGACATCATTCCGGGTGCGCAAGACTGGCCGCGCTTCACCACCAACCAGAGCGAACGCTTTGAGGCGCGCTTTTCCATGGTCGAGGTGTTGCAGTCGCCTTCGTTGTTCTTTGCCAGCATGGCTGGCAGCCGATTGCCGATTGCTGTGGCGCACGGCGAGGGTTATGCCAACTTCAAGTACCGTGGCAATGCTGAGAAGGCGATTGCTGCCATGCGTTTCACCGACAACCTGGGCCAAGCAACGCAGGCTTACCCGTTCAATCCGAATGGCAGCCCCGGTGGGCTCACGGCGGTGACCACCGCCGACGGCCGCTTTACCGCCATGATGCCGCACCCCGAGCGTGTATTTCGCAACATTCAGATGAGCTGGACCGACCAGGATTTGAACGCCTTGAGCCCGTGGATGCAGTTGTGGCGCAACGCGCGGCGCTGGGTCGGTTAATGCTGCGTTGCTCTACGCCCACTTTCGCCGCTGTAAATGGAAGCGTTGCGCATTCAAAAATCGATTCAAAAAATGCCGGGCATTTTGGGTCATTTGCTGAGCTTGACGGTTGCCATTGAACGCTTCTCGCTAAAATTGTCCCATGCTTGCAGATGTTGCCCTCACCAATCTGACGAATCATTTTTTGATCGCCATGCCGAGTTTGCATGATCTTTTTTTCGCTCGCAGCGTGGTGTATCTGTGTGAACACAGTGAACGCGGTGCGCTGGGTTTGGTGATCAACAAACCGTGCGATATCAACGTTAAAGGCTTGTTTGACAAGGTTGAGCTGGCGCTGATGCGCGAAGACTTGTGTGTGGCGCCGGTGTTTATCGGTGGTCCTGTGCAAACAGAGCGTGGCTTTGTTTTGCATGAACCTGTTTTTGCAGATGCAGACAAACCCCAAGTGCCGCTTTTTGCCTCGACTCTGTGTGTTCCAGGGGGGCTTGAGATGACCACTTCAAAAGATGTGCTGCAGGCCATTGCCATTGGAGCCGGGCCGCGCAAAATATTGATTTCACTGGGTTATTCAGCCTGGGGGCAGGGTCAACTGGAGTCCGAATTGTCGCAAAACAGTTGGCTCACCGTGGCCGCCGACCCGCGTTTGGTTTTTGATACACCGGTCGCACAGCGCTGGGATGCAGCCCTGCAATTGCTGGGTTTGCAGGCGTGGATGCTGTCCTCAGAGGTGGGACACGCATGAGCATGACTGGCGCAAAGTTGCTGCAAGGTTGCGGCGTTGATTGCGTCAACCGATCGCCGCTGTTGGCTTCGATAAGTCGACTCCGAAAGGCGCCATGAGTGCCGTGCTTTCACCTTCAGCACAGACTTTTCTGGCTCTCGATTTTGGTTTGAAACGCACCGGTTTTGCAGTTGGCAACCGAATGCTCTGCACGGCACAGCCACAAGGCACGATCAGCGCTAGCGGCGATGCGCGATTTGCCGCAATTGCCAAGCAACTGGCGATCTGGCAGCCCGATGCCTTGGTGATTGGTGTGCCATTTCACCCAGACGGGGCTACCCATGAAAACACGCTGCGTGCGCAGCGCTTCGGGCGACAGCTCGCTGGCCGTTTTAAATTGCCGGTGTTTGAAGTGGACGAACGCTATAGCACCACGGAGGCACTTTCTTCGGGTGCCAAAGATGCCGATGCAGCAGCCGCCTGCATTATTTTGGAGCAATTTTTCAGGAGTCTTTTATGAGCATTCTTGCGCTTGACGCAGAGGCACTTTACGCCGATATGGCGCGTAGCGTGCGCAGCTTGTTGCACCCCGGTATGCACTTGGTGGGGGTAACTTCGGGCGGTGTTTGGTTGGCACAACGTCTGCAACAAGAACTCGCGCTGGCGCAGCCCATTGGGGTCATTTCATCGGCTCTGCACCGCGACGACTATGCGCGCCGCGGCATGACCGCGGCGGCACAAACGCAAATCCCGTTTGATGTGAATCAGGCTGACATTTTGCTGCTCGACGATGTGTTGTTTACCGGGCGCACGATTCGGGCTGTGCTCAACGAATTGTTTGATTTTGGAAGACCCGCCCGTGTGAAGCTGGCGGTGCTGGTGGATCGGGGTGGCCGTGAGTTACCCATTCAAGCCGATGTGTGCTCTGCGCGTGTCAATTTGCCTGCTAATCAGTCACTGTCGCTGTTGCGCAGTGATTTGGGTCGCTTTAGTTTCAATGTGAAAGATCATTAACCATGCAGCACCAACGTAACCCGCAACTCAACAAAAATGGTGAACTGATTCATTTGCTCTCGACTGAAGGGCTGTCAAAAAGTATTCTGACGCACGTACTCGATACCGCCAGCAACTTTGTTTCGGTGGGTGATCGTGAAGTAAAAAAAGTGCCGTTGTTGCGCGGCAAAAGCGTTTTTAACCTGTTTTTTGAAAACTCAACACGCACGCGCACCACGTTTGACATAGCGGCCAAGCGGCTGAGTGCCGATGTCATCAACCTCGATATAGCCAAGTCATCGGCGTCAAAGGGTGAATCATTGCTCGACACCATTGCCAATTTGAGTGCCATGGCGGCAGATATTTTTGTGGTGCGCCACAGCGAGTCGGGCGCTCCTTATCTGATTTCACAGCACGTTGCACCGCATGTGCATGTGATCAATGCGGGTGATGGCCGCCATGCCCATCCCACGCAGGGACTGCTCGACATGTACACCATTCGGCATTACAAAGGTGATTTTTCTAACCTGGTGGTGGCGATTGTGGGCGATGTGCTGCATTCCCGGGTGGCGCGCTCAGACATCCATGCATTGACTACTTTAGGTTGCGCCGAGGTGCGTGTGGTGGGCCCCAAAACCCTGGTGCCTGCTGATATGGCGCAGATGGGTGTGCGGGTTTGTCATACGCTCGAAGACGGACTTCGGGGGTGTGATGTCGTCATCATGCTGCGTTTGCAGAATGAACGCATGAGTGGTGCTTTGCTGCCCTCGAGTCAAGAGTTTTTCAAAAGCTTTGGCCTGACCCCCGAAAAACTGCAATTGGCCAAAAGCGATGCCATCGTAATGCACCCAGGCCCGATCAATCGAGGGGTTGAAATTGACTCGGCGGTGGTCGATGGCAAGCAAAGCGTGATCTTGCCACAAGTTACTTTTGGTATTGCAGTGCGCATGGCAGTCATGAGCATTGTGGCTGGCAACGAAGCCTGATGCAAACGCGACGGAATTCCTTATGAACAAGCCAAAAAATGTATTGATTCGCGGTGGACGGGTCATCGATCCGGCCAGTGGGTTTGATGAAAAAGCCGATGTAGCCCTTGCTGATGGTGCAGTGATAGCTATTAAAAACATAGCTGATGATTTTCAGCCAGAGCAGGTGATTGATGCCCAAGGGTGCTGGGTGCTGCCTGGTTTGGTTGATCTCGCGGTGCGTTTGCGTGAACCTGGTCACGAGCACGCGCACATGCTGGTGTCTGAAATGAAGGCTGCCATGGCGGCTGGTGTGACAAGCCTGGTTTGCCAGCCAGATACAGATCCGGTGCTCGATGAACCCGGCTTGGTAGAGATGTTGCGTTTTCGAGCTGAAAAATTGCAACAGGCGCGGGTCTATCCGTTAGGTGCATTGACACGCAATTTGCAAGGCGACATGCTGACCGAGATGGTGGAGCTTACCGAAGCCGGCTGCGTGGCTTTCAGTCAAGCCGACAAGGCATTAGGCAACACCCAGGTGCTACTGCGTGCGCTTCAATACGCCAGCACGTTTGGCTACTCGGTTTGGTTGCGTGCCTTGGATGCGCATTTGGGTCAGGGTGTTGCTGCCAGCGGTGCGCTGGCAACCCGCATGGGCTTGAGTGGCGTGCCGGTGATGGCCGAAACCATTCCGATGCACACTATTTTTGAACTGATGCGAGCCACCGGCGCACGCGTGCATTTGTGTCGCATCAGCAGTGCCGCTGGAGTCGAACTGGTGCGCCAGGCGAAGGCGCAAGGCCTGGCACTGAGCTGCGATATCAGCATCAACTCGCTGCACTTGACAGACATGGACATCGGTTACTTTGACAGCCGTGCCCGGCTGAATCCGCCACTGCGGCAGCAGCGTGATCGCGATGCCTTGCGTGCCGGGTTGGCTGACGGCACCATTGACGCGCTGGTGTCAGACCACACCCCCGTGACTGAAGATGCCAAAATGCTGCCCTTTGCCGACAGTGAGCCGGGGGCTACTGGTCTTGAGCTGCTGCTCAGTCTGGCACACAAGTGGCATTTGGACGGTGCGGTTGATTTGCACCGCGCGTTGGCCGTGGTGACGCAGGGGCCGGCGCAGGTTTTGGCGGCTGCGCTGGGGTCGCGGCAAGGCCGCACCGGTCGCCTGATGGTGGGCGGCTTGGCTGATATTTGCATTTTTGACCCTGCTTGCCACTGGGTGGTGCAAGCCGATCAATTGGTCAGCCAGGGTAAGCACACCCCCTTTGCAGGTTACGAACTGCCTGGCCGTGTGCGCTGCACGCTGGTGGGTGGGCGTATTGCGTATCAAGCAGCTTGAGTGTTGTGGGGGCAAAGCAACGACGCTGCGCGGTCGTTGGACAGTCCTACAAGGCTATTAAAATAGAATTCAGTCGCATTTCAAGGATCGAAAGCAATGCCGTTTCAAAAACTCGCCTCAGGCGCACCCATAATTGAAAAAACGGATGCGACATTCGATTCGGCCGCCGAGTTGTTTCGTGTCATGTCGGCACCCATGCGATTAAAAATCATCAATTGCCTGTGCAGTGGCGAGAGAAATGTGAGTTACATGCTCACCCAAGTCAAAACCACCCAGCCGAATATGTCGCAGCACCTGAACACCTTGTACAAAGCGGGCATTTTGGGCAAACGACGCGACGGCGTGCAAATTTATTACCGCATTGTTGACTTGCGCATCGTGACCATTTGCGAGGCAGTTTGCCATGATGTGGTCAGCAAAGCGGGGCGCTAACTGCCATGTTTTTTCACGACACCCCGATTCATGAAACCGTTCGCCCTGAGCCTGTCGAAGGGTGGTTCGACAAGCTCACCACGAACGGTGTTTCACGTTAACCCGAACACACTGAACTTGATCTGATGCTGCACAAAATCCATTCTCTTAAGCTGGTTTGGCTGACCGTGCTGGCTCTGCTGTTGCCCTGGGCGGTGGGTGCCCAAGCGCTTCCCGCCATGCCTGTGCAACAAATCTCAGCCTCGGCGTGGTTTGTGCAAGGGCAGTCGGCGCTCGGTTCCAGCGAGAATCAAAACTTCATTTCGAATGCCGGTTTTGTCATTACTCCTGCGGGCGTGGTGGTGGTGGATGCGCTAGGCTCGCCCGCTCTGGCCACCCGCTTGATCGCCGAGATCAAAAAACTAAGCAGCCAGCCCATCACCCATGTGCTGGTTACGCATTACCACGCAGACCATATATATGGCTTGCAAACCTTCAAGGCGCAGGGTGCTCGCATTGTGGCGCATCGCGCCGCACTAACTTATCTGAATTCAGATGTTGCGCGCTTGCGGCTTGAAGCCTCGCGCTTGCAAATCAGCCCCTGGATTGATGAGAAAACCCGGCTGCTTGAAGCCGACGAATGGATCGATGCCGACAAAACCCTGGACGTTGGTGGCGTGCGTTTTCAGCTCAAGGCAGTCGGCCCATCGCACACGCCCGAAGACCTGGTGGTTTTTGTGCCAAGTGAAAAAGTGGTGTTTGCAGGTGACTTGGTTTTTCGCAGCCGGATTCCGTTTGTAGGGCAGGCTGACAGCCGTGGCTGGATTGCTGCGCTCGATCAATTGCTGGCGTTTGACGCCCAAGTGCTGGTGCCTGGGCACGGCCCCTTGTCAAAAAACGCGCGCCAAGACACCCAATTCACACGCGAATATCTGCTCTATTTAAGAGCCAGCATGGGGCCGGCTGCCCACAATATGGAGCCGTTTGACGAAGCCTATCAAGCCACTGATTGGCGCAAGTTTGAGACTGTTCCCATGTTTGGCATCACCCATCGCATGAATGCTTACAACACTTATTTATTGATGGAACACGAGGCCAAGAAATGAGCTTGCCAGCCGCTTTGCAGTCCAGACGCGCTTGTTTGCAGCTTGCCGGGCTGATGCTGCTCGGCAGTCGCGCTGGTGATAGTGCTGCAGCCAGCGCGCTAGCAAGCCCCACGGTACTGGCCGACGAGCTGGTTTTGGCCTTGAAAAAAAACAGCCCTTTGCTGGTCATGGTGAGCCTGGATGGTTGCCCATTTTGCAAAGTGGCGCGTGAAAATTATTTACTACCCTTGCAACGCGACGAAAACGTGTCTGTCGTTCAAATCAACATGCGGTACCAGACCTTGATTCAAGATTTCAAAGGAGTCAGCCACACCCAAGACAGCTTGATTAGCAGCTGGCAAATCAAAGTGGCACCGACTGTTTTGTTTTTTGGACGTGCAGGCACAGAAGTTGCCGAGCGTTTGGTGGGTGGCTACCTGCCCGACTACTATGGTGCTTATCTGGATGAGCGGTTGCGTGTGGCACGTGCTGCTTTGCAGTTGCCACTCGCGCCTGTTTCAGCGAATTAAACGCACAATGCCCAGTGCTTTGAGCACGTATTTTTCATAAACTGGCTCGGATGTGCCGTTTTTGATCTTGCGCATGAAATATTTCTCAAACGCAATTTTGGCCAGGTGCACCCATTTGCCCTTTTTGAACCAGTTCACATTGCGTGGCGGAATCTGTGGCAGGGCCACAAAAGCAGCACCAGTGTCGCCAAAGTCAGCCAAACAAATGGCGTTCCAGGTGCCTTTGGTCGCCACCGGTTGGTTGGCTAACTCGTCGGCGATGTTGTGCACGATGGCGCTCACCATGGTCTCGATCATGTAGCCGGTTTTGGGTGCACCGGTGGGCACCACGGTGGCCTCAACCGGTGGAATCGCCACACACACGCCAGCAGAGAAGATGTTTTTGTAAGCCTTGCTGCGCTGAAATTCGTCAATCAGCACAAAACCACGCGGGTTGCACAGGTTGGGTACAGCGGCTACGGCGTCAACACCCTTGAAGGCGGGCAGCATCATCGACATCTTGAACGGCACCTCATGCTCTTTGAGCACGGCTCCTTGGTCGTCGAGTTGCGTAACAAACATCTTGCCAGCCTCAACTTTGGTGGTTTTGGCGTTGGTGATCCATTTCATGTCGTGGCCCCGCAGTTCAGACTCGAGCATGCCCTTGCTGTCGCCCACACCGCCAAGCCCCAGGTGGCCAATGTAAGGCTCGCTGGTGACAAAGGTGATTGGCACTTTGTGGCGCAGTTTGCGCCGGCGCAGGTCGGTGTCGAGAATAAAGGCGAACTCGTAAGCCGGGCCAAAGCAACTGGCAAAAGGCATGGCACCTATCACCACTGGGCCGGGGTTTTTCAAAAATTCTTGGTAGTCTTTGAAAAACGACTCGGCATGACCCACCGTGCAGACCGAGTGGGTGTGGCCACCGTGCGGACCCGAGCCCGGCACTTCGTCAAAAAACAGCTTCGGGCCGGTGGTGATGACCAGATAGTCGTAGTTCAGCGTGTCACCGCCATCGAGCGTCAGCTGGCTGGCTGGCGCGTCGATCTTGGTGACCGCCTTGGCAATAAAGTCAATGCCCTTTTTCGCCAACAACGGTGCAATCGGCAAGGTCACAGCCTCACGGTCACGCCAACCCACCGCCACCCAGGGGTTGGAGGGCGTGAACTGAAAGTAGTCCACCGCGCTCACCACGGTGATTTTGTGCTCTTGCGGGAGCATGGCCCGCATTTCGTAAGCAGCCGGCATACCGCCAATGCCGGCTCCCATGATGATGATGTGTGCCATGTTTTTTGAGCTTTCAGTGGTGAGTGGTGAGTTTTGAGTCTTTAGTCAGTCAGTTGCTGATTAAAAGCGGTGGCTGTACATGAACTGCCAGTTTTGCTGTGCGTGGGTGGTGGTGATAGTGGTATTAGGATTGGTCACCGATACCGAGGGTGCTACGGTCAAAGACATATTGAAATCGTCAGATTTTGAGAACTGATAGCCTAAACCAAAGGTGACGTGGTCGCGCACGGTGGCGGGAAACAATGCGTTGACATAGCTGTCAGGAATAGGGTTATCAGCCAAATTCAGACCAGCACGCAGAGTCAACGCATCGTTAGCTTTCCAAGCCATGCCCAGGTTCAATACGGTTTGATCTTTCCAGTTTTGCGGCAATGCAAACGTAACGTATCCCATTGCGGCGGTGGAGCTGTCGTAGCGCATTTTGAAGCTCTTCATCGATTCTGCCCAGCCAATCGATTTAACGTCAGCGGCAAGCAATAGAGAAGGACTCATTTGCCAGCTTGCACCAACGGATAGCACTGAAGGCATTTGAAAGTCGATAACTGTAATTTGCCCAGTGTCAGTCATCATTCCAACTATGCCGAGACTGGCTGAATTGGCAGCAGTCTTCATATCATCCAGTGCAGACTTGAATTGATATGAAGCTCCCATCATCACATCTTTGTTGATTTTATAGGTCATGCCCAATGCGGCACCAAACCCAGTTGATTTTGCTGCACCTGTAAATTTGTTTCCATCTGAAAAATCAATGCGTGCTATTGTTACTGCAGGATCTGGATTTATATTGCCGCCTGGAGTAGCTGGCGTTGTGTAAGGTCCAACAGCATTAGCCATATTTCCCATCTGGGTTGCCAGACCACCAGCACCCCCAGAGACAATACCTTTGGGACCAGCCAAATTTGTCAAACTGCCATTCATTTGCATATCCAATGAAGACCACATGAATTTCACTGTAGCACCGATGGTTAAATTTGAATTAACTTGGTAAGCCACTGGAAAAATAACATTACCAACCCCCAGTTCGGATCGTGCGGGCAAACCGGTTCCAGCTGCCATAAACGAAGTTGCATCATATTCAGTCCCCATTCCACCTTGAGCAAACATGCCCATGCCATAGGTCAAAGCACCACTGCGACGGGTGTAGCCAAAAGCCGGCATCAAATAAGACGTGCCTCCAGATTTTGCTGTGGGTGCTCCCGTCATGGTGCTCGCCACATCTGGCCCCAAAATACCAAACGCCACATCCACGCGCGCTGTGCCGTCGGCCATCATGCCCAGGGTCGCTGGGTTTTGTGCCATGGCGGCGTTGCCGTGGTCTATGGCTTGTGATGCACCACCCATGCCAGTGGAGATGGGGCCATAGCCTTCCATCAGCATGCCGTTGGTTGCAAAAGCCGAAGTGGCAGCAAACAAGGCACAAATGGGGGTCAGTGCAAAAAGTTTTTTGGTGGTGATCATGTGAGTCTCCGGTTGTAGAAGGTGAAGAAAGGCTAGCGCTGGAAAAGGAATATTTGAAAAATTTGGCTGAATCAACGGGGCTTACCAAAAAGCCATCAAGCGGCCTTTGACCACTTTGGACTCAATGCGGGTGAGGCCGGTTTTGCCTTTTTTGATGCAGTCGCCGCTTTTGCCGTCAAACTCCCACTGGTGTTTGGGGCAGGTCATGGTGGTACCTTGAATGGCCAGCTCGGTGATGTCGGTGTTTTGGTGCGGGCAGCGGCTGTCAAACACTTTGTAAGTCTTAGTGTCGCGATAGATGAACAGTCCGCGCCCGTCACACTCGGTGCGGGTGACTTCGCCATCAGCTATGTCTTTAGTAGCTGCTATCGCACGCCAGACGGGCGCTGGTGGCACTTTTTGTGTGATGGTTTCAGGGGCAAAACCGGGGATGTTCATGTCCAGAATGATGTCTACCGCCCAGATGATTTTGGCCAGCCCCAAGGTCGGGAAAGCCATCAGCAAGGCGTCGAGCACCTCCATCGGGCTACAGCCTTCGCGCAGGGCACGCCCCAAATACTGGCGAAAGCCACGCTCGGTTTGTGCGTCAACTTTGGTGATAACCGAGATCAGGTTGCGCGTTTTGGGGTCCAGGTGGGTGCCGCATTCTTTCAAAAAAGCAAAGTAATGCCCCACTGTTTCGGGGCGGGTTTTGATCAGGTAATTGAGTGCGTCGCTCATGGTATTTAGGGCTCCTGGGAATGAAGGTTTGGGTAGGGTTGTCAGCTGGCTGAGCCTGCTGGGACTTGGGTCTGCGCGCCAGGCTGTTGGGCGCATTCGACAAATATGCGGCTGTTGCAGTCGGCACAAATTTTAGGATCCATGTAACGCATGGCGATCTGGATGGCTTGGTCGGTGTTGTTCGCGATGGCATCGGAGTCAAGAATGCCGTCGTCCTGAAAGTCGCTCAACATGCCGCCAACTTGCGGGTTGGCACGGGTAAAGATAACTTGCTTGCCTTCAAATTTGGCATGGTGCAAAATGCCTTCGAGGGCACGCTGGCCAGTGGTATCCATCATGGACACTTTCATCATGCGCAGCACGTACACCGTAGGCTTGTATTGGTGAAAAGCCACCCGGATGGTGCGCTCAAAGGCCTTGGCTATGCCGAAAAATAGTGGGCCGTGAGCCTCATGAAACAAAATTTGCGGGCAAATGCCTTGTTTTGCCAAGCCTGCGTAGCTGGTGTTGCCTGCCAGGTCAATTTCTTCGGGAATGTTCTCGCTCATGTGCTTGATGAACAAAAACGACGCCAGCACCATGCCGACTTCTATCGCAACCGTCAGGTCAATCAGCACGGTCAGCGTAACTGTGGCGAGGTAAACCGCACGGTCTGCGCCGGGTGCGTGTTGCAGCAGGTGTTTGGCGTGCTTGAATTCCCCAAGGCGGCTGGCCACCACCACCAGAATTGCGGCCAGGACGGCCATGGGTACCTCGCTGGCCAATGGCGCTGCCAGCAAAATAATAAGCAGAACAAAAATCGCGTGGGAGAAACCGGCAAAGCGTGTTTTTGCACCACTTTGTATGTTGGCGCCTGTGCGCGCGATCACGCCCGTGGCCGGCATGCCGCCAAACAATGGCGATAGCAAGTTGGCAGCACCCTGCGCGAGCAGCTCACGGTTGGATTCGTGCCGGTCGCCACTCATGTTGTCTGCTACCACGGCAGAAAGCAGCGCCTCAACGCCAATCAGCACCGCAATGGTGAAGGCCGGCCGAATCAACTCAAGAATGCGAGAAAAACTGATGTTCGGCAGACTCGGTGGCGCCAGTGTGGAAGGAACTTCGCCAAACAGGCTGGCAATGGTTTCCACCGGAAAGTCGAGCAACATGGCAATGCTGGTGCCCACCAGAAGCCCCAGCAGTGCACCGGGTACCCGCTTGAGAAATGGAATTTTTGGGCCGTGCAAAATGGCCACCAGGGTGATGCCGGCCAACAGCAATGCCCAGTAGTTGACTGCCGCCAGATGGCGCAGAGTTTCAAGCATGTTGTTATGAAAGAACTCGTGCGCCGGCAGGCGCTGTACCAGGCCACTGGCGTTGAGCAGTTTGTCACCACTCGGGGTGTACAGCACCAGCCCCAACAGGTTGTTGAACTGGGTGGCAACGATGCTGATGGCAATGCCCGAGGTGAAGCCCAGCACCACTGGGTAGGGGATGTATTCAATGAGTTTGCCAAAGCGCAGCCAGCCCATGACGATCAGCAACACGCCAGCAATAAAGCCCGCCAGCATCACGTCCTGGAAACCATTGGGGGATTTCAGGCTGATGGCTGCCAGCACCGGTATCAGCGCCGCCGCTGCGCCAGCAATCTGAAAGCGCGAACCGCCAAACGCTGCCACCAGTGCGCCGGCTATGACCGATGTCACCAAACCCTGAATCGGTGTTGCTCCTGAGGCAATGGCAAAAGCCAAACCCAACGGGATTGAGATGACGGCAACGATCAGACCCGCAATCAGGTCTGATTTGAGAAGCTCGAATGAGTAGCGTCGAAACTGGGTCAGCATGGGGTGTGACGCTTCATGCGAGCGCGCGGGCGCCAGCCGCCGGGTTGACAAACGCGTCGTTCTCGGTGGCTTGTCCGAGGCGTTTGTAGATATCGGCAATGGCCAGGTCTTCGGTGGCAAACAGATTGGATTCGGTGATCGCATCGAACAAACCGGTGGCACGCATCACATCGAGCACTTGTTTTTTAAGCCCGCTAAAAACCAGGCTGACGCCCGAGTCTTTGAGCCGGTCGAGCAGGTGGTGGATCACCTCTTCTCCCGACGCGTCAAGTTGGTTGATGCCATTGCCAACGATCAGCACCACCTTGGTGTCGGGCTGGCTGGCAACTGCACCCAGCACTGCATCCTCAAAATAGGACACATTGGCAAAATACAGGGAACCGTCAAAGCGCACGGCAACCATTTGCTTGCCGGTAGGGATGTCTGGGTAAACCAGTGTGTCGCGCAGTGTGCCATCGCCATGCCGCCCCAAGACCGCTACACGTGGTGTCATGGTGCGATACAGGTACAAACCCAGTGCCAGCACCGTGCCCACCATGATGCCTGAGTCGAGGTGCGGGGCAAAAGCCAGTGTGGCGACAAAGGTGACCAACGCAGCAATGCCGTCATGACGGCTAGCTTGCCAGGCGTGCTTGACAGCCGACACATTGATCAACCCCGTGACAGCCATGATGATGATGGCGCCCAAAACTGCCTGGGGCAAGTGGTACAGCAGGGGTGTTAAAAAGAGCAAGGCCACCAATACCATCAGCGCGGTGAACACCGACGACATACCGGTCAAGGCCCCCGAGTTGCTGTTGACTGCAGAGCGTGAGAAGGAACCGGAAATCGGGTAAGACTGGCTGAAGCTCCCCACGATATTGGCCAAGCCTTGGCCAATCAGCTCCTGGTTGGGGTCGATCCGTTGGCGGGTTTTGGCAGCGATGGCTTTGGCAATCGAAATAGCCTCCATGAAACCCACCAAAGAGATCACCACGGCGCTTGCCAACAGCGACAACAAGGCGCTCAGGCTCATGCTGGGAACTTTCAGCTCGGGCAAACCTTGTGGGATTTTGCCCACCACTTCGCCACCACCTTGCAAGCGAAAAGCGCCGTTGGCAATGCCACGTACGTGGTAGCTTGTGTCGTCCAGGCGCGCGCCAGACGGGGCGGTGTTTTGGGCGTAAATGCCGGCGGTAGCGCCTGCGCTGTCAATTTCTCGGGCTACCTTAATTTGTGCGAGCTGCTTGCGCAGTTGGGCGCTTTGCGCGTTTTGCGCACTAATCTGGGTTTGCACAATGGCTAATTCACCTTGCGCGTGAATCAATGCCACCTTGTCGGGCTCGGGATTGCTCTGGGTTTGTTTGATCAGACCGTTGATACGGGTTTGCTCTTGGCCCAAGTCTTTCACGCGGTTGGCTATCTGATCAACTTGTGTGACGAGTTGAAGCAGGGCGGGGTCTTTGATTTGTGCCAGATTGGCGTTGACATTGTTTTCAAAGCCAAAACCCCAGGAAATCAGCGTGGTCAATGCCACCGCCACCAGTACACCAGGAAGCTTTGGTTTGTACTTTTTGAGCCCCCACATCAGACTGATGGCCAGAACGCCCAAGGCCAGAGTCGGCAGGTGGGTGTTGCGCCATTGGCTCAAAACGCCCCAAAAATCGACCAAAAATTGGCCACTGTTGGGCATCGACAAGCCAAACAGCTTGCTCACCTGCGACATGGCAATGATCAACGCCGCAGCATTGGTAAACCCGACGATCACTGGGTGGGAGAGAAAATTGACAATCACCCCAAGTTTAAAAATGCCCAAGGTCAGTTGAACCAGACCCACAGTGAGTGCCAGCAAAATTGCCAAGGCGATATAGGTTTCGGTGCCCGGCTGCGCCATGGGCGCCAAGGTGGAGGCGGTCAACAGCGAGACCACCGCCACTGGCCCTGAGCCGAGCTGATTGGAGCTGCCCCAAAGCGCGGCCACAGCGACCGGTAAAAAAGCAGCGTAAAGACCAAAAAAGGCGGGCAGACCTGCCAGTTGTGCATACGCCATGGACTGCGGGATCAGCACCAGTGCAACCGTCAAGCCAGCTAACAGATCAGCTCTAAGCGTCTGGCCGTGGTAAGGAAACCAGCGCAGGAATGGGAATAAACGCTTCAAAATCAAAATCTACGAAATGGTTTGGTAATACAGGTTTTGCGGGTGGTTGGCCTGCGCAAAAAAGAACCAGCGCTCAGCCAACAAACCAATGTATTGGGCAACAAAGGCCAAAAAGAGCAGTGCCAGCGAAGCCGATGGTACGCCCAGGGTCAGCAAGAGCAGGGGCACCGGAAACACCAATAGCAAAAATGTCCACTTGACCGAACGCAGCATTTCTGCCGAGCGGCCATGGAAAAACTCGCGCAGGTTGAACGAGCCACCCATGAAACCCATGGCCTTCTGCACAATGCGCGGGTGTTTGATGCCAATCGCACTTTGCAGGCTCGACTTGGGCTTAAGCCGGGCGTTGCGCAGCAGCGAAGCACCGCGCGTCACTCCGGCCAGCACTGTCAGCAGCACGGCCGCCAAACCAAAAGGTTTGACCAAGACGGCCACCCCCATGCCTGCGGCGAGCAAGGTGGCCAGCGTCAGACCGGATGCGCAGCCCAGCAGCAGGTAGTTCACCACGGTCAGCGGACTGGCCCATTCCTGCAAAAAGCGCACAGAGGCATAAATCATGGCAGTGCTTATAAACAGGGCGAAGCACGCTACCGTAGTGATAGCGCCAATGAGCATCGTGCTGCCCATGCCGAGGTAATGCGCACCGGCATAGGCAAACAAGCCGGCCATGAAAACGGGCAGGGCGATCACTTCGCGTGACAACCACGAGGTGCGCCACATGGCGGCCGAACGCCAGGCGCGCTCTGGGCGACCCAGGTGAAAAAACGAGGCCAGCAGGCCCAGCCCGGTCAGTATGAGCGAAACCACGCTGGCGGCTACCAAAAAGCGCTGGCTATCCGGCGCTGCCAGCGCACCCGATAGCTCGGTTGCGTAGAGTGCCAAAAACAGCCCCTGGGCTGCGCCACAGAGGGTGGTGAGAAAAATGACAGAAAAAGCGGGTTGCATAGTGGTTTGTCTGTAGGTCAGGTAGCGAAGTCTTCACGACCCAGGTCACGCTGGTTGAGCTCGGGTTTTTTACCGTCGATTTTGAGCGGGTTGTCCACGCGCACAAGGTCTTCGGGGTGAATGCGGATTTCGGTTTTGCGCCGTGGCAAGTAATGGTTGGCCGGGCGGGTGCCCCATTCGGGCATGAGCTGGTAGCCACCGCGCTCGGCAATGGCTTGCGACACCTCGGACTCGGGGTCGTGAATATCGCCAAATAAACGCGCGTTGGCCGGGCAGGCGATGACACACGAGGGCTTGCGTTGCGGCTCGGGGATGGTGACATCGCTGATGCGGTCCACACACAAGGTGCATTTGGTCATGACCTTGCGCTCTTCGTCAAACTCGCGTGCACCGTAGGGGCAAGACCAACTGCAGTATTTGCAGCCGATGCACTTGTCGTAGTCCACCAGCACAATACCGTCTTCGGCACGCTTGTAGCTGGCGCCGGTGGGACACACTGGTACACAGGGTGGGTCTTCGCAGTGCAGGCACGATTTGGGAAAATGCACGGTTTGTGTGTTGGGAAACTCACCCACTTCAAAGGTTTGCACCCGGTTGAAGAAAGTGCCGTTGGGCTCGGAGGCATAGGGGTTCAGGTCAACCAGCGAACCTGCCGTGCCCGAGGTGTTCCACTGTTTGCAACTGGTCACGCAGGCGTGGCAACCCACGCAGACGTTGAGGTCGATCACCAAGGCGAGTTGGGTCATTTGAACTCTCCCTTGCCGGCAAAATAAGCCTGGTTGCGCGGGGGTGTTTGCTGCATACCGGGTAGGGGTGTCATGGCTTTGAACTGGGGCGAAGTGGCTTCGGGCTCACCGTCCTGGGCTTTGTAGATGCGCACTTTCACGTCATACCAGGCGGCTTGACCGGTGATGGGGTCCGAATTGGAAATAGCCGCACCAGCAGAGGAGGGCGGCAGCACTTCAGAAATCAGATGGTTGAGCAAAAAGCCGCGTTGCGATTCGTTGGCATCGGCGGACAGGTTCCAGGCACCGGCTGATTTGCCAATGGCGTTCCAGGTCCAGACCGTGCCGGGTTCCACCGCTTCGGAGTAGCGGCACATACAGCGCACCTTGCCCCATTGGGATTCCACCCACATCCAGCCACCGTCGGCAATGCCTTGGGCCTGGGCGGTCTTGGTGTTGACCATCAGGTAATTGTGCGTGTGAATCTGACGCAACCAGGCGTTTTGCGAGTCCCACGAGTGGTACATCGCCATGGGACGCTGGGTGATGGCGTTGAGCGGGTATTTAGCGTTGTCAGAAGCCTGCTCTTCAAGCGGAACATAGTGAAACGGCAGTGGGTCAAAGTAAGTCTCGACGCGTTTGCGCAAGTGATCTGGCGGCTGTTTGCCAGGGCGTTTGCCCTGTGCAGCACGCCTGAAGCCTTGCAAAAACTCAGAGTAAATGTGGATGATGATGGGGTCTTTGTCGCGCCGAATACCCACGCTTTGCGCCCAGTCCATGTAGCCCTGGTTCCAGTTGCGCATGTACTGGTGCTCCACCGGCATCTCGAAGTGGAAGTGACAATTGTTTTTGGCGTACATCTCCCACTGGTTCGGGTTGGGTTCGCCACGCATCGATTTTTCACCACTCTTGCCGCGCCAACCTGCCAAAAAGCCAATGCCTGAGCCAGGCGCAGTTTCGTAGTTGACGATGAAGTCGGTGTAACCCTTGTATTTGCGGGTGCCATCGGCCTGCGTGAAGGCAGGCAATTTAAGGCGACCGGCTAGCTCAACCAAGACCTCTTGGAACGGTTTGCATTGCCCTTTGGGCGCCACCACGGGAACCCGCACGGCATCCACCGGGCCATCAAATTCGGAGATAGGGCGATCGAGCATCGACATGGTGTCGTTGCGCTCAAGGTAGGTGGTGTCAGGCAGAATCAAATCGGCAAAAGCGGTCATCTCCGACTGGAAGGCATCGCACACCACCAGGAACGGAATTTTGTATTCGCCCGCCTGCTCGCCGTCGGTGTGCTTGTCGTTGAGCATCTTTCGCACGTCAGACGTGTTCATGGTCGAATTCCAGGCCATGTTGGCCATGAAAATCAGCAAGGTGTCGATGCGGTAGGGGTCGCCTTTCCAGGCGTTGGTGATGACGTTGTGCATCAACCCGTGCGCCGACAGCGGATGCTCCCACGAAAACCCTTTGTCGATGCGAACCGGTTGGCCTTGGTCGTCCACAAACAGATCGTCCGGGCTTTCCGGCCAGCCTAGCGGTGCACCACCCAGCGGGGTGTTGGGCTTGACATCTTGCGGGCCTTTGGGCGGACGCGCGTTGGGCGGCACCGCACGCGGGTAGGGTGCTTTGTGCCTGAATCCACCCGGGCGGTCGATCGTGCCCAAAAGCGACATCAAAATGGACAGCGAGCGGATGGTCTGAAAACCATTGGAGTGCGCGGCCAGGCCTCGCATGGCGTGAAACGAGACCGGGTTGCCAGTGACTGAATTGTGGCGCTTGCCCCAACTGTCGGTCCAGGCGATAGGCAGCTCGATTTTTTGATCACGCGCGGTAATGCCCATCTCGTGCGCCAGGCGACGAATGGTGGCAGCCGGTATGCCGGTGATGCCTTCAGCCCAATCCGGGGTGTAGGCTTTGACGCGCTCTTCAAGCAACTGGAAGGCGGGCACTGCAGCCGTGCCGTCGGGCAATTTGAAGTGACCCAAGAGCGCCGGGTCTGCACCTTCTTTGTGGTCGGCCACACTTTGGTTGGTGTGACGATCCCACCATTTGAAGTTGGCCGGGCGCAGCGGGTTGGCAATGTGAGCCTCAGACTCACGCAGGAACATGCCGAATTCGTCGCTGGCACCGTCCTGATTAACCAGTTGGCCTGCATTGGTGTAGCGCGCCAAAAATTCGCGGTCATACAAGCCAAGTTTGATGAGTTCGTGAATCAGCGCCAGCAGCAAGGCGCCATCCGTGCCCGGTTTAATGGGCACCCATTCATCAGCAATAGCCGAGTAACCGGTGCGCACTGGGTTGATCGAGATAAAGCGACCACCATTGCGCTTGAACTTGGAGAGTTCACGCTTCATCGGGTTGGAGTGGTGGTCTTCGGCTGTGCCAATCATGACAAACAGCTTGGAGCGCTCGAGGTCGGGGCCGCCAAATTCCCAAAACGAGCCGCCGATGGAGTAGATCATGCCAGCAGCCATGTTGACCGAGCAAAAACCACCATGAGCGGCGTAATTGGGCGTGCCAAACTGGCGCGCAAACAGGCCGGTAAGGGCTTGCATCTGATCACGTCCGGTGAAAAGGGCGAATTTTTTCGGGTCGGTGGCGCGCAGGTGCCCCAGGCGCTCGGTCAGCATGGTGAACGCGGTTTCCCATTCGATTTCTTCAAACTGGGCATCGCCCCGCTCAGCGCCTTTTTTGCGCAGCAGCGGCTTGGTCAGGCGTGCCGGCGAATATTGCTTCATGATGCCGGAGGAGCCCTTGGCGCAAATCACGCCCTGGTTCAGTGGGTGATCCGGGTTGCCTTCGATGTAGCGAACCTCGCCATTGCGCAGGTGCACCTTGATGCCGCAGCGGCAAGCGCACATGTAGCAGGTGGTGGTGCGAATTTCGCTAACTGCATCAGCCAGTGGAGGTTTGGTGGGGTCGTGAAGCGGTAAAGACATTGGCTAAATTTGTTCGTAGCGACAGGATATTTGAAGTGTCCCTATTACATTCAAGGCTACTCGATTCGTCTATTACCGACAAGGGTAAGAGGGTGTAGCCCAAATGGGTAGCATATTGGAATGAAAGTCGACTCAGTATGCTCGGGTTTACCTGATACATCAGTTGTCAATAAAGTATTAGCATATGGCCTTATTTCTAAACCAGCCGTCCCCTTTGAATATTCAACTCGCAATTGCACCTTTAACAACAGAACTTGCACGCGGTGGCGACCTTCAGCCGCTTCTTGAGAGTTTTTTGGTGTTCATTGTTCCGATGGTTGGCGCCCAGGCTGGTGCTGTGCGACTTTTGACCGACGACGGACTTTCGATGCGCTTGGTGGCTGAAAAAGGTTTGCCGGCGCATGTGCGTGACGCAGAGCGGTTGGTGCAGCGGCATTGCGGCATGTGTGGCAGCGCTGCTCACACCGATATCATTGGCTGGGTTGCCGATGTCAAGGCTTGTGGCAAGTCCGACGACCATTCTTATTTTGGCTTGCAGTGCAAAAGTGTGCTGGCAATCTCACTGATCCATGAGCAACAGGTGCTGGGCATTTACAACCTGTTTTTTTTCAACGAAACCAGCCTTGATCCGCAAATGGAGACTTTGCTGCGCTATGTGGGGCAATTGCTGGGTTTGGCATTGCACAACGCCCGCAACGAGCGGGTCAGATTGCGCTTGACTGTGATGAAAGAGCGGCAGGACTTGGTGAATGAAGTCCACGATGCGCTGGCTCAAACCTTGGCTTATGTGAGAATGCGGCTCCCTTTGCTGCACGATGCCATTCTGGCGCACAACGACTCGAGTTCGCTTAAATATTGGTCAGATGTGAAAAGTGCGGTGGGTGAAGCGCATGACAACTTGCGTGAGGTTATGACCTATTTCCGCACGCGCATGGATCCGCTGGGGTTGTTGCATGCGCTGAACGGTGTGGCCGATAGTTTTTTTAGTCGTAATGCGATTGTTTTGGAAGTTAAAAATGCTGTTCAGGTCTTGGATCTGACAGATGAACAGGAGGTTCAAGTGTTTCACATCGTGCAAGAGGCACTGGCCAACATTGCCAAGCATTCGATGGCCAGACATGCGCTGATCAGCATTCGGCAAATACCTGAGCATTTGGAGTTTGTGATTGAAGATGACGGACTGGGTATGGATGAACCCAGTGTTTCGACCATTGTGACGACCGCTCAAAGAATGATTCCTTCTACCCATTTCGGCTTGGATATTATGCAAAGTCGCGCCAAACGTCTCGGCGGTAGCCTTGAAGTTGGTCGAAATACGGGCGCTGGCACGCGCGTGCGCTTGCTTTTGCCCTGGCCTGTGGCGCGCGCGGAGTTGGTTGCATGACGCACAAAACACGGGTGATGTTGGTGGATGACCACGCGCTATGTCGCAGTGGTCTGACTGAGTTATTGGAGCACAGAGGCGGTTTGTCGGTGGTCTGCGCGACAGGTGAGCCGACCCTGGTTGTGCCCCTGTTGCGCGAACATCAGCCTGACTTGATGGTGCTCGACATGCGGCTGGCCAAAACGGATGGATTAAGTGTGTTGCGCACCATTCGTGCCGAAGGTCTCGATATCCCGGTTGTCATGCTCACGATGAGCGACAGTGAGGACGACATGTCAGCCGCTTTGCGTGCCGGGGTGCGGGGTTATTTGCTGAAAGATATGGAGCCCGAAGAAGTCATCGACTCCATCGGCCGGGCGGCTCGTGGTGAGATGGTGGTGGCTTCGTCGATGATGCTGAAATTTGCCCAGATTTTGCAAACCGGGCCAAAAGGTTCAGCCATGAACAGTCTGGTGGCTTCGCTAACGGACAGGGAGCGCCAAGTGCTCGATCATCTGGCAAGTGGCCAGAGCAATAAGGTGATCGCCAAAGCCCTGGACATCAGCCACAACACTGTCAAGCTGCACGTGCGGCACATTATGGAAAAGCTTAATTTGCGCTCACGCGTTGAAGCGGCTGTTTTTTCGTTTGAATACCGCAGTTCACCCGATGGCGTGAAAGCCGCCGTTGAATTGGCGCAAAAAAATAAAACCTGAGCTTGTTGCTGCTCAGTCGGGATTCACGTTGAACCAGGCCAATTCAGCATGCAACTTGACAACATCCCCCACGATCGTCAAACAGGGTGAGGTCAGTTGGGCTTGTGCAACCAGCCCCGATATGCTTGAAAGTGTGCCTGTGACGACTTTTTGAGTGGCAAGGCTGCCGTCTTGCACCACCGCAATGGGTTTGTCAGCCGGGGCACCGTGCAAAATCATGCGGCTGCAAATGTCAGCAAGTCCGCTCAAACCCATGTAGATGACGACCGTTTGATTGGGTCTGACCAAACTGTGCCAGTCGAGATCGGCACTGCCATCTTTCAGGTGACCCGTGACAAACATGCAGGTTTGCGCATGGTCGCGGTGTGTCAGTGGAATACCGGCGTAGCTCGACACACCCGATGCGGCGGTCACGCCAGGCACCACTTCAAAAGTGACGCCGTGCTTGGCCAGGGTTTGCAACTCTTCGCCGCCACGACCAAAGATGAAGGGATCGCCGCCTTTGAGCCGCACCACTTGTTTGCCTTCTTGCGCAAGTTTGACCAATAAAGCGTTGATCTGTTCCTGCCGCATCGTGTGCTCGTTGCGGCGTTTGCCCGCATAAATACGCTGTGCACCGATTGAAACAAAGTCGAGCACTGCGCTCGATACCAGGTTGTCATAAACAACAACGTCAGCTTTTTCAAGGAGTCGCACCGCTCGAAGTGTCAGCAATTCAGGGTCGCCTGGCCCTGCGCCAACCAGATAAACGCACCCGGTTGGCACGGCAGGAGGATTCATCTTGGTTTTCAATGTGCACGCCCTTTGCCGGCGCAGCCGCCTGCGCCGCAGCCGGTGTTGCTGCAGCCCCCCGATGTCGCCTCTTCACGGGTACACGACGCTTCATTGACTTCACTAAAAATGAAATTGAACTCGCCTGGATTGAGTTCTACAAAATCCAGGACAGTGTTGGCAAGCAGCGCTTGCGATTCGCTGCCGATAACAATCTGGATGCCTTCCAGGTCAAGCTGCAGGTCTTCTGGGTGGGCTTCATCAAAGCCCATGCCATATTGCAGTGAACCTTCAGGATCGAGTTTGGCGGCAATTCGCAGTGCCATTTCGCTTGCTTGGCTGTCTGCTGCGGATTGTTGAATTTGCTGCGCTGCCGCGCTGGTTAATGAAAACATGGTGTTGCTTCCGCTTTGAATTAATGTTCACCCTTGGTTTTTAAAAGACCGGCCAGGCGATTGCCCTGTTTTTGTGGACCGCCTTTGGGGAACAGAGTGTGCAAATGGTGATTGTTGCCCAGCTCAGCCCCCCAAACCTGAGTGAAATGCTTGATCATGGCGCGCACTTGCGCTTGCACGCGGTGTTCATCGTAGTAGGCGCGCAAAAATGCGACAAGCTCCCAATGCGCGGGTGTTAGCTCCAAATTTTCTGCAGCTGCAAGCGCGTGCACAAAGTCTTCTGACCAATCGTCAATGTTCTGCAGATAGCCTTCGGTATCGGTTGCAATCCTGGTGCCTTTGACGTCAATGAATCGGGTTGACTGTTGCATATGACGACCTGCTGAATAGTTCACGGTTTGAACAAATTGAACAAATTGTGCGGCCCAGTTACTCCCGGCGCCACTGCGCAAATGGGCATACGAGGCCAGCACGTTACGATGAATGATGCCATCGTGCTGGCCATCTACGCCGTGTCCGCGCTTGACACTATAGGCAAACTTGAGGTCGGGCGCCATATTTTCGAGGCTTGAATAGTGAAACTCATGGCCGCGTAATGTGTTACAGGTATGAGAGCTTGTGGCTGACCAAAGTGCATCAGTCGTTGTTTTCAGCTCAACATAGCCGCGTCCAATCGGACGCTCATGCATCACGACATCAGCGCCAATGGCACCCACCATGTCGTAAACCCCGGATTTCCAGCGCAGCGTGCGTGCCAGGTACATCAGCCCGCCACACTCTGCATAGACTGGCAAACCAGCCTCAATGGCGCTGCGAATGTTGCCACGCAAGGCGCTGTTGGCTTGCAGCTCGGGCATGAACATTTCTGGAAAGCCACCACCGATAAAAAGTCCGTCGATGGCAGGCAGGCATGGGTCATGCAGCGCGTCAAAAGGAACCAATTCAGCTCCTGCCTGCTCCAGAGCCAGCAAGTCATCCGGGTAGTAAAAGCCAAATGCCTTGTCTCGGGCAATGCCGATGCGCAGGCGCGGTGGATGCCGGGTGGCTTCTGACAAATCAGCTGCTGGCAGCATCGCAGGGGTTGGCTGCTTTGAATCGACATTGGCTGATGCGCGCATTTTGAGTGCTGGTGCGCTGGCTGCAATGGTGAGCACGCGTGACAAATCAACTTGTTGTGTGATGAGTGCGCCCATGGCACGCACGCGTTGTGCTGCATCGTCGAGTTCGTGATTGGGCATGAGCCCAAGGTGGCGTTCAACCAGTGCCAGCCGGGGATCGTGTCCAATGGCTCCCAGCACGGTGACATCGGTGTAATGCTCAATCACGGCGCGAAGTTTGGATTCGTGACGTGCACCACCCAATTGGTTCAGGATCACGCCGGCAATGCGGATGCGTCGATCAAACGCCTGATAGCCCAGTATCAACGGGGCAATACCGCGTGTCATACCGCGTGCATCGAGCACCAAAACGACAGGCAGGTCGAGCAGTTCGGCTAAAGCGGCGTTGCTGTTGCTGCCGTCCAGCGCCAGCCCATCGTACAAACCTTTGTTGCCTTCGACAATACTGATGTCGACCAAGGCGGCGTGCCTGGCAAATTGGTTGACGATTTGATCGGATGCCGTGAGATAGGGATCCAGGTTAAAGCAGGCGCGCCCGCTGGCTTGAGCCAACCACATGGGGTCGATGTAATCAGGCCCTTTTTTAAAGGGTTGAACAGACAAGCCTTGTGCCGACAAGGCAGCACACAAGCCAACACTGATGGTGGTCTTGCCAGACGATTTGTGCGCAGCAGAAATCAGTAAGCGCTGCATACCATCACAGCTTTAGGCGTTCACCGCGGCGTGTGCTTCGATTTCGGATTTGTCGTCCAGATGCTCAGGCAAAAACCCCAGCACTTTGAGGGACAGCATGACAATGATGCCAACGATGGCAATGCCACCAAAGCCCAACAACCACTCCGGTAGCGTGGGCGCATAGCTGTTGATCACACCATCATAAAAACTGCTGCTGACCTGTTTGCCAGGAAACAAAACCAGGGGGAAAGCCTGTCCGCCAATGATGGTGACATACATTTGGGCAAAGCCACCCGCCACCACCAAACCGGCACACGCTGCGATGCGATTGCGCATTTCGCCAATGCGCGGGTGCAGCAGCAAAACGAGCGGCAAAATTCCACCCAACAACACCGGACCCAGCCAAAAAAGCATGGTGTAAATGCTGCCGCTGAGCAAAATAAAATGGTCAAAGGCATGGTGCCGCGTGAAATATAAATTGGTCAGGTAATAAATTACAACGAAATACAGACCGGCCGAAATAAAGATAACCTGCAAACGCGCGAAGCGTGCCATCATGACATTGCCAATAGGCCGGCCACTGCCGATGCTGGCTGCCATCAAGACCAATAAAAACACAGCCAGTCCGTAGCTGAATGACAAGGCGATAAACAGCGGAGCCAGCAAGGCCGAGTCATAGGCCTGGCGTGCGACCAGAAAGCCAAAAATGGAACCTGTGCCGGTGGTCAGCGCCATGCGCCAGACAAACGCAAAAAGCCCAGCCAGCGGTGTGAACTGGTTCATGCGCCGTTCCATCATGGTCCACAGATAGACGATCACAAAGCCCATAAAGCCGGAGTACAGAAAAATATTCAGGGCAAAAATGGATTTGAAGTTGTAATACGTCATGGCCACAATCAGACGATCGGGGCGCCCCAGATCGAGCATCAGCACCGTTAAACCACCCAGCAGCAAGGCAATGGCTAGCATGCCAGACAGGGGTGCCAATGGTTTGAATTCGGTTTTGCCAAAAACCGAAGCCATGGATGCCACATTCAATGCACCTGACGCAGCGACCACCAAAAATACGGCAAACACATGGGGCAAGCCCCAAACGATCTGGTTGGTCATGCCGGTGACGATATGGCCGTTGTGTTCCATATACCAAACAGCTGCCAGACCAATCAGTGCCACAGCGGCAAAAGCAGCCAACAGCAGGTAGTAAGCTTGGCTGCTACCTTTTAGTTCACGCAATGTTATTTTCATGTGTTAAACCCCGAGGTAGCGAACGCCGGTGTCAAGATTCAGGTTTTCACGAATCTGACGCGCTGGATAGCTGGCAACCCGTTTTGAGATTTCGCTCTGTGGGTTGTTCAGGTCACCAAACACGATGGCTTCATGGCCTGCTTTTGAGCAAGCCATGACACAGGCGGGCTGTTCGCCCCGGTCAACCCTGTGCACACACAGGGTGCAAGCTTCAACTGTGCCCATGCCTCGTGGTACATCGGGTTTTTGATCGATTTGTGGTGAGTGCACAAAAGAGCGAGCTTTGTAGGGGCAGGCCATCATGCAGTAACGGCATCCGATACAAGTGTGTTTGTCAACCAAAACAATGCCGTCAGCCCGTTTGAAGGAGGCACCGGTGGGGCAAACATCAACACAGGGCGGTTCGGCACAATGCTGACACATCATGGGTAACGACTGTGTTTTACCACTGCGTACTTCCTTGATTTCAATTTTGCGAATCCATTGGGAGTCGGTTGGCAAGGTTCCGCCAGATAAACCATTTTCGGTGTTACAGGCGGTGACGCAATCGGTGCAACCGCTGGCGCATTTGCTACTGTCGATCAGCATGCCCCAGCGGACTTTGCTGCTGGCGCCAGGGCTGACCGCTGCCGGGTTTGCGGTGGCTTGCGCAATTTCGATCAGTCTGACACCGGGCGCGAGCAGAATGCCCACCATGCCAGCAGCTGCAACGCCTAAAAAACCGCGTCGACTGGACGGCTGGGCGCTAGCGTCAGTGTGGGGCGTGGTGTCTGATTTCATGGCTTAACCTGTGGCTGATTGAGCTGATCCGGCGCTTTTGCCACCTGGTTTGCAGCAGGCTTGCTGGCGTGGCAGCCAAAACAGTCGAGTGACACGGCTGCGTAGTTGTGGCAACTTTGGCAAAAATCGCCGGCTGAAGTGTTGACACTGTTGGTGCTGGCGCTGGCGTGGCAGTCAATGCAGGTTTTGAGGCTGTATTTGCCCGTGCGAATACCGCCACGCAGGGTGTCGCCACGCTGATGCTTGAGCAACTGCATGTGGTTGCGGCGCATGTAAGCCGCGTCTTCTACACACTGCCCACCACGAGCGGCTTCAAGTACCGGCTTCGGCACACGACCGCTAGCGCCAGAACCCTCGGCCATTGCCAGCATGCAGCTGGGCAACAACAGCGCAGCACAGAGGAACCGCCGCAGCGCAGGAATAAAAGATGCAGCGCACGGTGACATGCGATTAGTCTCCCAAACCCATCTGGATATAGCCGGTTGGGCAAACATCGGCGCATATGTGGCAGCCAATACATTTGTTGTAATTGGTGTCCACATAACGACCCGTCGTTGATTTGGCTTTGGGCACCTTGAAAACGGCAACTTGCGGGCAATAAACCACACAGTTGTCGCACTCAAAGCACTGTCCGCAGCTCATGCAGCGTTTGGCTTCGGCCACCACTTGGGCTTCGAGCAGCGGTTGCAGCCGTTCTTCAAAGTTATCCAGCGCTTGATCTGCAGTGAGCGAGGTGATGCCACGGCGATTGCGTGCAACAAACGGGAAATGACCTAGGTACAGCTCTTTGTGCGAAATGACATATCGGTCTGAACGGTTGTCGTAGTTATGGATAGCTGCGGTGCTCTTATCGGTGCCACGCATGGGTTCACTGGCTTGGGTGATCGGAAGACCTTTTTCCAGCATCTTGCGCTTGAGGTCAAACGCGTGGACGTCAATTTTGGGACGTTTTTCCAAAGCTTCGTTTTGCAGAAAACGGTCAATACCGTCGGCAGCAATGGCACCGTGGCCAATCGCGGTGGTGAGCAAATGCGGGCGAATCACATCGCCACCGACGAAAAACCCGGGCTGACCTTGCACCTGGTAGTTTTTGTCGCTGTTGATGGCGCCTTTGCCGTTATTGAATTCTTCAAGGCCATTGAAATCAACGGCTTGACCAATGGCGGAGACGATCAGGTCGGCCGGAATATCTTCTTCGGTGCCTTCGATGTTTTTGATATCAAGGCGACCGCCGATCATTTTGGCTTCGCAGCGCATGATGCGCAGCGCTGTTGCACGACCATCGGAACCACGCACCACACAGACAGGCGCCATGCCGCCACGAATCGTGATGCCTTCAGACAAGGCGTGCTCAACCTCATGCTTGGTGGCCTGCATTTTGTCGATCGCAAAAATTGTCGTCAGCGTGACTTCTGCGCCTTGACGCGCAGACGCTTCAGCGACATCGTGCGCGACGTGGCCGGCAATGGCGTGCTCTGGGCGATCCGATTCGTTGATTTTGTCGATGTGCCCCAAGCGGCGCGCCACAGTGGCCACGTCAATCGAGGTGTCGCCACCACCCACCACCACCACGCGTTTACCAACATGCTGCAAACGGCCGTCGTTAAAGGCCTTCAGGAACGAGGTTGCAGTGACACAGTTGGGGGCATCTGAGCCATCAACTGGCAAGGCACGACCGGCTTGAGCGCCGAGTCCGAGAAAGACCGCGCTGAATTCTTCGCGGATTTGAGCCATCGAAATATCGGTGCCAATGCGGCAATTCATGCGGGTTTTGACACCCAAATCGAGAATGCGCTGGATTTCTGCATCAAGAACATCACGCGGTGTGCGAAAGCCTGGAATGCCATAGCGCATCATGCCGCCCAATTCTGCACGCTCGTCAAACAAGGTAACCGAGTGGCCTTTCAAAGCCAATTGGTAGGCTGCTGACAAACCAGCCGGGCCACCACCAATAACGGCGACAGTCTTGCCAGTCAGGGTTGTCGGTTTGGGGTAAGCCAAACCTTTGCTGATGGCATAGTCGCCCAAAAAGTGTTCAACCGAATTGATGCCCACAAAATCTTCGACCTGGTTGCGATTGCAACCCGATTCACAGGGTGCCGGGCAAACACGACCCATCACCGAAGGGAAGGGATTGGCTTCGGTCAGGCGCCGAAATGCATATTCTTGCCAAGTTATGCCGACAGGTGGCTTTTCGACACCACGCACAATGTTCAGATAACCGCGAATGTCTTCGCCAGCTGGGCAACTGCCTTGGCATGGGGGTGTGCTTTGAATATAGGTAGGACACTTGTGCGAATGGCCGGCATCAAAAATCTCTTTTTGCCACGAGCTGTACGTGGTGTTGCCATCTTTGTAACGGCGAAAATTGAGCGGCTTAACAGCGACGGCTACGGTGGGTGTTGACATATTAGAGTCTCCTGATATTTGTAAATGAGAGCTGTAAGCGGTGCTGTGTGTTTTATTTGTCGCCCAAGCGAATGGCTTTGCTGACTAACTGGTGCACACCGCCCACCATGCCCATGTTGAACCCGTAAAAAGGCAATACCTTGGTAAATTGAGCTTTGCAAATGGCGCAAATGGTGGCCATGAAATTCACCCCGTGGTCGTTCACCACGTGTTGCAAGGACTCCATGCGGGGCAAAGCGCCTTTGACACGCAATTCGAGCAGATCGTCTGTCAGCAAACCGCCACCGCCACCGCAGCAGAAGGTGTTCTCGTGAATGGTTTCAGGTGCCATGTCGTGGAAATGGTTCGCCACTGAGGTAATGATGCGCCTGGGAATGATGAACTGACCACCTGGCATATTGCCCATGCGCGAGGCGCGAGCCACATTGCATGAATCGTGAAACGTGATGATGCGGTTGTCATTGGCCTCTTTGTCAAATTGCAAAGCGCCGCGCTGAATCAGATCGTCGGTGACTTCGCAAATGTGCTGAGGCACCGGATAGCGTTGATCTAAAAAGTCAAAGGGACCAATCAAGGTGTTCCAAAAGCTATAAGCAACACGCCATGCATGACCACATTCGCCAACCACGATGCGCTTGACACCCAGTTCCAACGCCGCTTCGCGCACGCGCATCGAAATGTTGCGCATTTGCTCGTAGTTACCGATAAACATGCCAAAGTTGCCAGCTTCGGAGGCATGTGAGCTCAATGTCCAGCTAATGCCAGCTGCATGAAACACTTTGGCATAACCGATCAGGCTTTCAACGTGCGGTTCAGAGAAAAAGTCGGCCGATGGGGTGATCAGCAGAACATCGGCGCCCTTGACGTTAAGGGGAAACTTGATGTCGAACCCGGTATCGTCTTTGGTGTCTTCTTCAAGACCTTCAAGCGTGTTTTCCAGGGCTGGACCAGGGATGCCCAGGTTGTTGCCAATGCGGTGCACCTTGCCAATGATTTCGTTGGAGTACTTCTGCCCGAGTCCGATCGAAGCCATGATTTCACGCGCAGCCATGGTGACTTCAGCGGTGTCAATGCCATAGGGGCAAAACACCGAACAGCGGCGGCATTCAGAGCATTGGTTGAAATAGCTGTACCACTCGTCGAGCACTTCACGGGTCAGATCAACTGCACCGACCAGTTGGGGGAAATATTTGCCGGCAAAAGTGAAATAACGCCGATAGACTTTGCGCATGAGGTCTTGGCGTGCGACCGGCATGTTTTTCGGATCACCGGTTCCCAGAAAATAGTGACATTTGTCGGAGCAGGCGCCGCAATGCACACAAGCATCCATATAGACTTGCAAGGAGCGATATTTTTGCAGCATCTCGCCCATTTTGGCGATGGCTTTGGCTTGCCAGTCATCCACCAAAGTTTCTGGAAATCCCAAGGCTTTCTGAATCGCTCCGCTTGCGACAAAAGGTTTGAGGTGCGACATGGCCCCAACCTGCACCAGCGGAATGACTGGATAGCTCTTGATTTTTGGGGTTTCAAATGCAGCTGTTGCCATGGTATGAATGAGTGTGCTTAAGCTTTTTTGTCAAGGGCAGCAGCCCAGGACGACACATGACGAACTTCGCGGGGGTTGTCAGTCTGATTGCGGGTCGGGCTGAAAAACAAACCCGGTGCGTGCAGTAATTTGCTGATGGGGAAAATCAGCAGCAGCACAGCCACCAGAGCCAGGTGCACCAACAACGCAAAATCTGCAGGCAATGCTTGCCAATCAAAGCGCATCAGCCCCAAAGCAAAGGCTTTCACCGCAACGATGTCGGTGTGTGACACAAAGCGCATGGCCAAACCACTCATGCCAATGATGATGAGAAGCACCAGCATCAGGTGGTCCGACGGCGTGGAGATGTAACGCACGCGGTCAACCAGCCAGCGCCTTGCCAGCAGTCCACCCAAAGAGGCAACCATGATGAACCCAGCGTAAGTTCCAAAGGGCTGAATCAGCACAATAGGCAACCAGACGGGTTCCTGGAAATAGCGGAAATGGCGCAAAACGACCAGCAAAAGCGTGACGTGAAAAGCCCAGCCAAAAAGCCAGGTCCACTTGCTGGATTTAAACAAACTCTCGAAAAAAACTACCTCTCGAGCCAAGCGCCAGCGCACACCCGCTTGGGTGATGGGCGCTGGTGTGGTGGCGATTTTCAGAGGAGCCGGGGTTCTGGCATAGGCGCGAATCTTCAGTGTCAAGCCAATCACAAACACCGCAAAAGCAGCATAGAACAGCAAGGCGTATGAAACAGTGAGTGCAGACATGGCCAGAACCGCCGTTGGGACTTAGATACAGCCAGTTGGCTTGGGCAGGCCGGCAATTTTGCAGGCTTGCTTGGCCGGGCCGTAGGGGAACAGGTCATACAAATACTTGCTGTTGCCCTTTTCTTCGCCAAAGCGCTTGCCAATGGCTTTGGTGAGCACGCGCACCGCTGGGGCAATCTGGTATTCGTTGTAGTATTCGCGCAAGAAGTTGATCACTTCCCAGTGGTTGTCGGTCAAGGGCACCTTTTCTTCTACTGCCAAATGCACGGCTGCTTCATTGGTCCACTCGGCCAGGTTCAACAAAAAACCTTCTTCGTCGGTTTCGTAAGTGGTGCCGTTAATTTCAAAGCTCATGGGATTCTCCAGATAAAAATTGATGTTAAAAAACGTTAACTCGATGACTTTGTTAGAGCCAGGAGTTAGATGTATTGTGTTCGACAGTTAAATCGACAAAACCAGCGTAATCGACCAGTGTGATGCCCTCAATCAGCTTGCCGGTAACGCCGCGTGCGTCCATGTCAGGCTGAAGCGCATAGACCTTAAGTTGGCTGCAAGCCGCGCGCATGCGGGCTTCGGTGGTGCTGCCAGCAGTGGCGGCATAGATACCGTCTTCAATCAACAGCAAAGCGTGACCCGGCTGAGCCATGCTCAAGCAGGTGTCGAGCGTGCTGGTTTGAAAAGGTGACTTATTGACAATGTGCAACATGGGTGGGTCCTTGTCTTAAAAACTCAAGATCACGTCTTGTTCAGCCATGAGCTCGCCCATTTCTTGGGCGTTCAGTACTTCAACGGGTACCAGCAGGTCTTTGACGGTCAGACCACGCTGATCGAGCGAGGCTTGATCGACATAGAGTTTTTCGACGTCGTAACCGTCGAGTGCACGGTAGCTGGGTGAAAAATTCTTGATGCCGATGGCCTTGGTTTGTTGGCCTTTGACCAACTCATAAACGCCATCGTCAATGAAAACCAGGCTCACGTCCTGGTCAAACGTGGCGGTGATCAAAACCACTTCGAGGCTTTCCAGTGCGTAGATCGTGCCGTAGGGTGCCTTGCGGTTGACAAACATGAATTTCTTCACTTTGGGGCCGCTTGGCTGAGGTGTTTGTTGTTCACTCATGGGGTGTATCTCTTTCGTCGTCGATTAATCGCCAAACGTAATCAGGCGGTCGGCTTTGATCCCACTGTCCACCAGTTGGCCCAAACCGGAAATTCGAAAGCCGGGTGCTAACACTTCATCTTTGATGCCGCGGCGCAGCGCAGCCGCCACGCACACCACCAGATCAATTTTGTTGTCGGCTGCAATAGCTGACCAGCGATTGACAACATGGCGGTCGTCTTGCGGTGGCTCGGTCAAGCGAGTGGCGTTGTTGACACCATCGTGGTAGAAAAACACGCGCTGAATTTCGTGGCCTTTGGCGAGCGCCGCGACAACAAATTGATAGGCGCTGTCAGACGCTTGATGCGTATAAGGGCCTTCACTGACGAGTAGTCCGAATTTCATGATGGATTCAATTCCTGTAGCGAGTCAGAAAAACTTAGAAGCGGATGTGGGTGGAAGCGTTCAGGCTCGCACGTGAACCACGCCAGTCGTCAATCAGATATTTCGTAAAGGGCAGATCACATTTTTCGAAGAATGCAGGCCAGCCAATGCGATCGATCCAGTCTGCTACGCGCTCCCATGAGCGGGCATCGTTTTTGTAGGTGTACAAAATCTTCTTCACCATGGCCGACACTTCGGGCCAGCGCGGTGGGTTGTTGGGCAAGCCCGAAGCCACCATTTTCATGAACGTAGGTTTACCGCGCGCATTGGAATTTTTGCCACCAACCCAAATCGCCAACTTGCTGTGCTCGGGGTCATTGATCTGCATGGGCGGGCAGGGTGGGTAGCAAGCGCCGCAGCACATGCACTTGGCTTCGTCAATTTCCAGCGATGGTTTGCCGTTGACCATGGCCGGGCGAATGGCGGCCACCGGGCAGCGTGCCACCACGGTTGGGCGCTCGCACATATTGGCGACCAAATCGTGGTTGATTTTGGGTGGCTTGGTGTGCTGGATGATGATGGCAATGTCTGCCTGGCCGCCGCAATTGATTTCGCAGCACGAGGTGGACAGGTGCACCCGGTTGGGCATTTCTTCGGTAATGAACTCTGCGTGCAAGTCGTCCATCAGGGCTTTCACTGCACCGGATGCATCGGTGCCGGGAATGTCGCAGTGCAACCAGCCTTGGGTGTGGGCGATAGCTGAAACAGAGTTGCCTGTGCCACCGACCGGAAAGCCGTTGCTGGTCAGCGCTTCGATCAGCGGTGCCACACGGGTCTAGTCAGACACCATGTATTCAATGTTGGAGCGAATCGTGAAGCGCACGTGACCATCGGCAAATTGATCACCAATGTCGCAGAGTTTGCGAATGGTGAACAAATCCATTTGACGCTGCGTGCCAGCACGAACGGTCCAGATTTCATCGCCACTGTGCGACACATGGTGCAACACACCGGGCCTTGGCCGGTCGTGGTATTTCCAGTTGCCGTAGTTTTTGTTCATCAGCGGATGCAGATATTGCTTGTTATCTGGTACGCCACTTTCAATGGGGGAGCGCATAGTTGCCATGTTGATATTCCTGGAATGAATGGATGGAGGACGTGCCGGTCAGGCTGCTGCTTTGCGAGCGTTGATCTTGGCGACTTCATCGTCCCAGCCGTCGGTGCGAACGTAGGGGTTGGTGCGTGGCGTGGCCACCATGGTGGGGTCAATTTCGAGGTCAATGCCTTCGAGGAAATTAATCAGGCCAATGCGTTCAATCATTTCGCCGGTGCGCTCGTGTTCGAGTGCGTTTTCGGCAAAGAAATCGATCGATTTCTGAGCCAGTTCAACCAGTGCTTCGTAATCTTCCTCGGTTTTCATGGGCATGAAAGGCACCACCACGGTGCCCATCAAGTCACCAATCTTCAGGGTACGCTTGCCACCCATCAACACCGTCACACCTTTGTCTGTGCCGGTTGCCAGTGCGCCTGTCATCACGTTGATGCAATGCATGCAGCGCACGCAGTTGGCGTTGTCAATTTCGATGGATTGGGTATCGTTGATGGCCACGCTGGAAATCTTGGCACCAGCAGAAACATCTTTGGTTTCTTTGAGCATGATGGCCTTGGTCGGGCAGCGGCTCACCACGTCGTTGACCAGCTCGGTCATGCCGTGTTTGGCAAACCATTTGCGTGCCAGCGGTTCGTCGGTGCGCATGTTGTCGCGCCAGGTTCCGATCACGGCCATATCGGCACGCTGAATCGAGTTCATGCAGTCATTCGGGCAGCCGGAAAACTTGAACTTGAACTTGTAGGGCAGAGCTGGACGGTGCATGTCATCCAAAAACGTGTTGATCACGGCGCGATGTGCCTTGCCTTCGTCAAAGCAGGATTGCTCGCAACGTGCCGCACCCACGCACGACATACTGGTGCGCACGGCAGGGCCGGCACCGCCTAAATCAAAACCGAGTTCGTTGAGTTCGTCAAAAGCACCTTGCACGTTGGCGGTGCTGGCACCCTGGAACATGATGTCGCCGGATTGGCCGTGAAAAGCGATCAGGCCAGAGCCATGCTTTTCCCAGATGTCACACATTTTGCGCAGAACATCGGTGTTGTAGTGCATGCCAGCTGGCGGCTGAATGCGCAGTGTGTGGAATTCTTTCGAAGCCGGGAACATGTCGGCAACTTCGGAGAAGCGTGGAATCACACCACCACCGTAGCCAAAAACGCCTACGGTGCCGCCTTTCCAGTAACCTTTGCGGGTTTTATAGGAATGCTCCAGCTGACCCATCAAATCGGTCATGTAGTCGCTGTCTTTAGCCAGGCGTTTCAGACCGGTGACAAAGCTGGGCCAAGGCCCACTCTCCAACTGGTCAAGCATGGGCGTGTCGTGCTGTTTCTTCGTCATCATGTGTCTCCTGTGAAAGGGGTGTCCAATACCGATGGTTCGGTTCGAATGGGCTATTTTTGTTGGCCATGTTCAAGCTCATGTGCGCAACGATGCCGGCAATGTTAAGGTTCGCCCATTGACTTTGCCATCACCCTCGTTGAGTATTCGAAGCTACCCATTGGGGTTATATATCCCCCCCCCTTTCGGTAATAGACGAAACCCCTGCCAATTGCGCCAAATAGCGGCTGTAAAAATTTGCTTTATGACAACCATCACACCCCTTGAAAAACTGACCATTCCGCTGGGCGGACAGGTCATTGAATTGCAGCAACTTGACCACGACGGCGGTGGCATGAGTCTGCTGCGCACCCGCATTCGCGAAAAAAGTCGCTTTACCGTGTTTGAAATTGACCCGCTTTCTGCACAAATCTGGGGTGAGGCTTTGTTGCGCTGGGCGCGTTCGCAGCCGGCCGTTCAGGTGCCAGACAAGGAACCCACATGAGCGCTGAACCCGGGTTTTCGGAGCTGATGCTGGATGCCGTTTTTCCGGTTGATGGCCAGTTTTTGGCGCGTGAGCACGCGCTGGCATTGCATGCTGCATTGGTAACCCGATGGCCTTGGCTTGACGAAGATGTCATGTCTGGCATTCATGCCATCAAATTAGTCACCGGTAGCAGCGCGTTAGCCATGCTGTCGCGGCGCAGTCGCCTGCTGCTGCGGGTGCGGGCTGAGCGCATGCCGGAGTTGCTGAGTTTGCCATCAGACCTGGAGCTTGACGTGGCTGGCCAGGTGTTGCGCTTGGGGAAGCCCCATGCACGCCGATTGCAGCCGCACAGCACGCTGTATGCCTACAAACTTGCGGCCAACAGTGCGGATGAAGTCAGCTTCATGCAAACAGTGCAGCAAGAGCTGGCTGATTTGGGAATTGGTGGCGAGCGGGTATGTGGCAAACATGCCTGCACCCTGCTGGATGGCGTCGAAAGCCACACGTTCAGCATGATGCTGCACGCCTTGACGCCTGCACATTCCTTGCGCTTACAGGAGTTTGGGCTCGGGCCAAAGCGCCTGCTGGGTTGTGGTTTGTTTGTGCCGCATAAGTCTGCTGCGGCGGTTTGATCGTTCATCGTTATTTGTTTCACTTTAAAAAGGAGTTTTTTCAATGAGTTACAACGTCAATGGCACAGAATTTGAATCCGATGATCTGGGCTATATGCTGGAGCCGGTGTATGACGACGAAGCGGTGCGTGTGATCGCCGCGGCCGAGAATATTGAGTTGACTGACGCCCATTGGGAAGTCGTGAACTACCTGCGCGAGTGCTATCGAGAAGAAGGTGCAACGCCGAATTTTCGCAACATGCTCAAAGGCATGGACGAAATTCACCCTGGTGTTGATAGCAAATACCTGTATGACTTGTTTCCGGTTGGTCCGGCCAAACAAGGCCCCAAAGTGGCGGCTCTGCCCCAGCCCAAGGGCAAGGGCGGCTACTGATTCAAGAAATCGACTGTGGCAAAAATACGCATCAAAAACCAGTGGTTTCATAGTGAAACCGCTAAAACCCCGCAGCAAACCGCCAGCGCCATGGCGTTTATCACCTGGCGCGTGTCGCAAAACACGCTCAAGCAAATGCGCTCTGCGCAGTTTGACATTGCCATAGGGGCGCAGTTTTTTGCGTTTACCCGCGAAGTGCTGGTTTTTTTGCTGCAGATTCAAGACCGCATGGCGCATGAGCGTATGGACGAACAGGAGCGTGCCGAGTTTGTTAGCGCCCTGGTGCGCCGTGTGGCCGAAATATTGCAAGACAACGAAGACACCTTGATGGGTGCGCCGGCTGCTGGTGCAGCGAGTCATTTCGACACATTTATTGACTTGTTCAATGAACTGGCTGATCACTACGCTGAATTTGGCTTTGATGCGAGCGGGCCCGATTTTGCTTTCGTGCGCTACTTGGGGCACCGCATCGAAGCGCACATGCCGCAAAAAGACAAGCATTGGGTGGTTGAGCAGATCATGGCGGCCGAAGTGCCCGAGGCGCTGGAAATGATCAAACGTGGCATGGAGGGTGTTTTGTCCACTGAACCACGCAAGCCGCGCCGTTCGCATGCGGCATCGACTGCCGATTGAGCGCAATATGAACTCCCCTTTTGATCTCGATTGCCACGCCGAATACGCGCTCTGGCGTGCCGCCAAGCTGGCCAACTATCCTGTGTCGGCGAACGAATTGTTGGTCGATGTGGCTGACCCCTTTGCTTTGAGTCCATCCGAGTTGAGCGCTCTGCAGCAGTGCTGCAAGCGTGCCAACATGGCGATTTATCGCAGTGGGTTGCTGCATGAAGACAAAAACATTCCGCGCCAGGTGGCTGCGCAATTGGGTTTGCATCGGCTCGACTGCAATTGGCTCGCCGACGAAGACGGCATTTCACCGATTGCTGTGGCTGGCCAATTGGGTGAGCGCGGCGTATTCATCCCCTACACCAACCGTCCCATCAAATGGCATACCGACGGCTACTACCAGCCGCCTGAGCGGCATATTCAAAGCATGGTTTTGCATTGCGTGCGTCCTGCGGCCAGCGGGGGCGAGAACGCCTTGCTTGACCAGGACATGATTTATATCGCCATGCGTGATGCCAACCCCGATTGGGTGCGTGCGCTGATGGCGCCAGACGCCATGAGCATTCCGGCGCGCCAAGACGACGATGGTGTGGCGCGTGGCGAACAAAACGGTCCCGTTTTTGCCATTGATGCCACGAGCGGGGAACTGCATATGCGCTACACCGCTCGCACCCGCAGCATTGCCTGGAAAGATGACCCCTTGACGCGCGCAGCCTTGGCGTTTTTGGAGCAGTTGTTGGCCAGTGACTCCCCGGCTATTTTTCGACTGACCTTGCAAGCCGGCATGGGTTTGGTTTGCAACAACGTGCTGCACGATCGTGCTGGTTTCACCGACGATCTGGCTGCGCCGCGCCTCTTGTACCGCGCCCGCTACCTCGATCGAATCACCTCGAATTTAAGTAATAAATCAGCCTCTAGCGCAATATGAATAAGCGTGAATAGCTACTAATTATATAGCATCATTCAAATGTCACATCACTTAAGCGTTTGGCGTGCAGCCCAGTTGGTCGGTGTTCCGCGTGGTGTGCTGCAGCAGCAGGTGCGAGCTGGCGCGCTGGTTTTGGACGATGGCATGGTTTGCGCCGACGCGTTGTTGCGGCTCTATCCCGATGTGCAGCTTGAAGACGCCGGTATCTTTGAGCGTGTGCAGCAGATTCGCGATGAATCGTTTGGCAAACGCCTGCGCGAGCGTGTGCTGCCCAGCCAGGAGGTGTTGGCACAAAGACTGTTTGCACAAAGCCAGGACTTGGCGGACGTGCGCAAGCACTTGCAGCGCTACCATGCGCTGGTCATCGGACTGCAAAAAAATGCACGCGAATGGCTGCTGTCCAGACCGGATGACCTGGCATGCCAGGCGTTGGAACAACAAATTACCCAGGGTCTGGCGCAGGCACTGGCGACCGAGTCGGTGAATGTGTTGGAGGTTATGGACGATATGCTCAAAGTCACAACAGCGCAGGTCACACTGCGCCCCAGCGGACACCAATTTGCCGTTGAAGGTCATTCAAATTTGCTGCAATCGGGTTTGCACTCGGGTTTGTTGCTCAATTACGGTTGTGGCAATGGCAGCTGTGGCATGTGCAAGGTGCGCGTGATTTCTGGTGAAGTGGCCAAAACCCAAAATTCTGACTATCTGATGTCGGAAACCGAAAAAGCCCAAGGTTACGCCCTGATGTGTTGCAACACCGCAGCCAGCAGTGAGTTAACACTCGAATTGCTCGAAGCCAGCGGTCCGCAAGATATACCCCAGCAAGAAATAGTGACCAAAGTGCGGGCGGTCACGGAGCTCGCTCCAGATACCCGCATGCTGCATCTGCAAACACCACGCAGCCACCGCTTGCGCTTTTTGGCAGGGCAATCGGTGGCTTTGGGGCTGCCTGTACCGGGTTTTGACGATGTTCACGGCAGCTATTTCATTGCCAGTTGCCCTTGCGACGACCGCAACTTGCAGTTTTTTATTCGTCGCAACCCTGCCGATGCACTCGCTACCCATTTGTTTGCAGGCAACATCAAACCCGGTAGCGCTGTCACCGTGATCGGCCCGCAGGGTGACGTTGTCTTGTCAAACGGCCATCGTCCCCTGGTATTCGCCGCTTGCGACGATGGGTTTGCCCCCATCAAGAGCCTGATCGAACACGCACTGGCGCTGGACTGTGCGCCCTCGCTCTCGCTGTTTTGGCTGGCCACCCAGCGCGACGGCCATTTTTTAAGCAACCAGTGCCGCGCCTGGTCCGAGGCGCTGGATCAGTTTGAATATGAGTTGGTGACCCATGCCGATGCTGCCTTGGGTGCCTGGCAAATTGCCCAAGCCATGCGCGCCGACCTGTTTGACATTGATTGCGATTTTTATCTGGCCGGGCCGAGCGAGTTTGCGCGCACCCTGCATGATGAATTGCGTAGTTTTGGGGTTTCTGAAAATCAAATTTTTCTATGCTGAGTGCTGACAGAAAAATGCCAAGAAACGACGCCAGTGCGCAAGCCATGCAGGAGATGGCGCTGCCAGACTGCGCGGGTGGTGAATCGTTTGCCTTGATGGTGCTCGGGCAAAGCATGGTGCCAGAGTTTCTGGAGGGTGAAATCATCATCATCGAGCCCGAAGGCCTGGCCCAAGATGGCTCCTATGTCTTGGCCTGGCAGCAGGACGAATGGACGTTTCGGCAACTTGTGAAAAGTTCCACAGGCTGGATACTGCATGCTTTAAATCCAGCTTTTCCGGATATGGCACTGGCTGACCTTGCCTGCGTGCGTGGCGTCATTATTCAAAAAGCGTTACCGGGGCGCAGACGCGCTTCCAAGTTCTACATCTGACTATGCCCTACTATATTTACCGCATCAAACCCTTCACACAACTCGATCAGCTTGAGGTGCACGACACGTTTAAACAAGCTTCCACGCAGGCAAAAAGTTTGCGTGCCGAAATTCCGGCAGGCAGCCCCAACAAAATCAAAGTTATTTTTGCCGACGACCCCCTGCAAGCCGAAGACCTTCTGTGCGAAGTGCGTGTTGCAGGCCCCAAGGGGGATGACTGAGCATTATCAAATTTGATAGCTGCTTGCGCTTGCTGGGCAAGCTCTAGAGGTATAAAACAGGTTTGATCGAGACATCCATTGCTATCTACCGGGGATCTGCTGAGGGGGATTTGTTGACAACGGGCAACTTTCTCTGGAGTGGGTAGTGGGCGCGGCATCCAGCGGTCAGCACCACTGGCCGTTCACTTGCAGCAAGGCCGTTTTTTCCTGGGCTCCAGAAATTGTCTGCGTTGTCGTTTATGCTTAATCGGTTGACAACCTACCATTTTTTGGAGCAGACCCAGTGAAAATCGAAACCATCGCCGTTCACGCTGGCTACACGCCGGATCCCGCCACCAAAGCGGTCGCCGTGCCAATTTACCAAACCGTGGCCTATGCATTTGACAACACCCAGCACGGCGCTGATTTATTC
>CAIYYA010000182.1 GCA_903930255.1 uncultured beta proteobacterium | reverse complement strand
TTCGCCTCTAATAAGCGACATGGCCTGTTCCAGACCGGCTTCAATGCCAGCGGCGTACTGGGCTTGTTTGAACAAAGGGCTGATAGTCTGGGTAATGATGCGTTTAGCAGCCAGATCGGGAATAGCACCTTCGAGCGTTTTAGCTACTTCAAAGCGCAACTTGCGGTCTTGCACAGCCACCACCAGCAGCAGACCATCGCCAACCTCTTTGCGGCCAATTTTCCAATAGTTGGCAACCCGGTTGGCGTAGCTGGCAATGTCTTCTGGAGCGCTGCTGGGCACCATGAGCAGCACCAATTGTGAGCCGTGGGACAACTCGAATGCGCTCAGCTTGGCTTCGAGCTGGGCACGCTCAGGCGCAGTTAACGTGCCGGTGTTATCAACAACATGGCCTGTCAACTCTGGCACTGCCAGTTGCGCAGAGGCTGCGCAGTAGCAGCAGCAAAGCAGCAGCCAGATGCCTAGACGGCGCAACAAAAGAATCATTTCTTGTTGAAGTCAACCACCGGTGGTGCCGTGATGGCAGCCTCATTCTGCACTGCAAAAGCAGGTTTGGGTTGGTAGCTAAACACCATGGCGGTCAGGTTGCTGGGGAAACTGCGCGCCAGCACGTTGTATTCTTGCACCGCCTGGATATAGCGGTTGCGAGCCACCGTGACGCGGTTTTCTGTGCCCTCAAGCTGCACCCGCAAATCGCTGAACCCCTGATTGGCCTTCAGGTTGGGGTATTGCTCGGACACCATCATCAAGCGGCTCAGTGCCGAGCCCAGCTCGCCTTGCGCTGCCTGAAATTTCTTGAAGTCTTCGGGATTGTTGAGGGTTTCAGGCGTGACCTGGATCGACGTAGCCTTGGCGCGTGCTTCAATCACTTTGGTGAGGGTTTCCTGTTCAAAAGCCGCTTCACCTTTAACCGTTGCAACAATGTTGGGCACCAGGTCGGCTCTGCGTTGGTATTGGTTGAGCACCTCGCTCCAGGCCGACTTGGTTTGCTCGTCCAGGCGTTGAAAATCGTTGTAGCCACAGCCCGTCAGGGCCAGGCTGGTTAACAGCGGCAAAATCCAGCGTTTCATAATTTCTCCATATTGAGCAAGTTGCAAGCGACCCGAATGGTAACAACAACGCGGCCGAGCTCAATCATTGGCAGATTGGGCTAAATGGGCTTGAATTTTGAACTTTGCTGTGGCAAAGACCGATGGCAGCTGCTCACTCAGCAAGTGGCACTGATGGACTTCGTGCGCAGAGGCAGCCGTCTCCAATAACTCACTGAGCTCGCCCAGCGCCAATGCACCCATGCTGCGTGCGCCCGATTTAAGCTTGTGCGACTCGGCAAAAACACAGTTGATGTCTTGTGCAGCCATCGCGCTGGCAATCGCATGAATTTGCTTGTCAGCGCTGAGCAGAAATTTTTCTAGCAACCGCTTGTGCATGGCAAAGTTATCGCCAACCAGTTCGACCAGCGTGTCAGGCGTCCAGTCTTCAAGGTGGGAGAGCAGCGCAGTCGAAGGCAGTAACTTGTCGAGTGCTGGTGCCGAGTCCAAGCTGTCAAGCATTGGCGCGGCATCGGCAGAGCCAGGCAAATGACGGTTCAGCCACTTGGCCAGCATCTTGGCGAGATCTTTTGTGCGCAAGGGTTTGGAGAGGTAATCGTCCATGCCGCGCTCACGACAACGCTGAGCCTCACCTTGCATCGCGTTGGCTGTGATGGCAATGATGGGCAGGTGGCTGCCAGGTGCTTCGGCTTGTCGAATAGCCTCGGTCAGGGCAAACCCATCCATGTTGGGCATGTGACAGTCGGTTAGCAGCAAGGCATAGTGATGCGTGGCATGCTGAGTTTGGCTGTTTCGCCAGAGTTGCAGCGCAGCCACGCCGTCTTCGGCGGTTTCGCAGACATAACCCAACAGACGCAATTGCTCGTGCATCACGTCGCGGTTGGTTTCATTGTCTTCAGCCAGCAAAATCAGCTGGTTTTGTGCCATAGCCACGCCGGCGCTGGATGCTTCGGGCATCCAAGGCGAGTGACGTTCGGAATCTGCAGGGGGTGCAGCCTGCAGCAGAGGCAAGTCCAGTGAAAACTCAGAACCTTCGCCGAGGGTGCTTTTTGCCGAAATATGCCCATGCATCAGTGTCACCAGGCGCTGCGTGATGGCCAACCCAAGACCGGTGCCACCATATTGACGTGCGGTGCTTTCATCTGCCTGCGTAAAAGGCTGAAACAGTCGCTCAACCACTTCCTGGCGCATGCCAATGCCGTTGTCGATCACTTTCAGGCGCAGGCCCGGCTGTCCGTCAGCACACGCACAGAGAGTTACCAGCAGGGTAACCTGGGCTTTACGCGTTGACAATTTACTGCTGAACTTGATGGCATTGTTAAGCAGGTTCAACAGTATCTGGCGCAATCGGGTGGGGTCAGAGAGAATCCATTGTGGCAGCTCAGGTGCCACAGAAACCGACAGATCAACCGGTTTGCTGATGCTCAGTGAGCGAATGATTTGAACGCATTCTTGCACCACTTCGCGCAGATTGATGGACAAAGCTTCCACCGTCAGCTTGCCGGCCTCGATTTTTGAGAAATCAAGAATATCGTTCAAAATATTCAGCAAGGCCAGAGACGACAGATTGATGGTTTCGAGCATGCGCTGCTGCGACTGCGTCAGCTGTGTTTGCTGCAAGATATCAACCATGCCAATCACACCATTCATCGGGGTGCGGATCTCGTGGCTCATATTCGCTAAAAACTCTGACTTGGCCTGATTGGCCGCTTGCGCCTGGATTTGTGCCTTTTGCAAAGCCAGGGTCCGCTGCCCCACCAGCACCTCGAGTTGCTCGCGGTGCTGCGTCAGCTCTTGCGTGTTGGCAACGCGTTGGGTGATGTCCGAACGAATCGCGATATATTTTCGGGGCTTGCCTTGCTTATCCAAAAATGGCACCACGGTGGTGTCAACCCAAAAGAGATCACCATTTTTGCTGCGGTTGCAAACCTCAGCAAACCAAACTTGCCCCTGGGCAAGTTGCGCATACATGGTTTTGAAAAAACCATGAGGGTGAATGCCCGAGTTCAACATGACGTGATCTTGGCCGAGGAGTTCTTCACGGCTGTAACCGCTGATCTGGCAAAACAGGTCGTTGGCGTAGGTGATTTTTCCACTCAGGTCAGTCGTTGCCACAATAGCATGCTGATCCAGTGCATATTTTTGCAGCGCCAATTCCGCCAGGGCAGCGCGCGAGGCATCCAGTGCAAGCTGGGTGGCGAAGGCGTTGTCGCGCAGTTCGCGTGCCGACTGTTGACGCTGTGCTTCTTCGGCCGCATGCTGTCGCAGGCTGGCCTGCTGCTCGGTCATTTGGAGCCGACGGCGCTGCGCATGCACCCATTGAAAGCTAGCCAAACAGAGCAGAATGCTCAGCAAAACACCACTGGCTGCGATTGAATTGGGTGCCAGAAAGACTGGGTTTCCGGCATATTCAAGTGGCGTGTGCAACGCCAGTGTCCAGGTTTGCCCACCCAGGCTGATTTGCTTCAGCGTTTGAAAGCGTTGGCTGGGGTCGCTCTCGTGGGGTGCCGGCATCGAGTCATAAAAAAGCTTTTCGGTTGCTACTTGGGCGCCCTCGTAAACTTGAATGTGCAGGCCGTGCATGTCGTTGACAAAGAGCAAGCTCATCAGTGCTTGCATGCGAAATGACATGCCGACCCAGCCCTGCAGACTGGCTTGGCGCTCGCCAGGGCTGGCAAGCTGGCTGGACTGCTTGCGGTAAATCGGCATGTACAGCACAAAGCCTGGTTCGGCTTGGTTCAGGTCTTGGCGCAAGGTAATCCGGGGTGTCATGCCAACGCTGGCGTTGTCGCGTGCGTGCAGCATGGCGGAACGCATGCCGGCAACAGATGCAGAGTCAAAACCAATCACCTTCTGGTTGCTCGTGCTGAACGGCTCGATGAAGCTGATAGGGGTATAAAAGTCGCGTATGCCGACCGGCAAAACCTGGTAGCTGCTGCGCCCGAGTCGCTGTTGTGCTGCCTGGTGCTGTGCGAGTTCTGCACCAGGCACCAGTGGCAGATAAACCATCGCGACAAAACTGAGCGCCTGCCCTTGCGGATGTGCTGATTCAAAAAAAGCACGGAAATCTTCGCGGGTGACTTCGTTGGAGGCTTGAAACAAGCCAGCCAAAGAGCGCAGTTGCTGTTCTTGGTTTTGCAGATGGTTGGCAATGCGGGTGCTGATGCTGCTGGATTTTTGATCAAAATCTTCTTGCAGATTGCGCTCAACCGTGGTGTGCGCCCAATACCAAAGCAAGGCCGTGATCCCCAGAAACAGCAGCAGCACCAGCAGTGGCCAGTGAGCCTGGCGCTCTGCCTTGGCTGACGTGCTGGCACCGTTGGGTGCAATCGCTTGTGTGGTCGAGGGGGCGTTTGCTGCAGATGGCATGGGTATTGATTATGGTAGCGCTGCCAGCACGAATTTGAAAATTCCGAAAAAATGCCAGCTGGTCATTAGCGTAAACCCAGCATGGGCAAGGCTCAATGCGTGCATAAAATGGATTGGCACTTTTATTGCTTTTATCGATACACTTATTTTTTTGAAGGCTCACATGACAAAACGTATTTTTTTTAAAACAGCGCTTTACATGGCTGCTGCCGGTTTTTTGGGTCTTGCACAAGCCCAAACCACGCCCATCAAATTTCAGCTGGATTGGCGTTTTGAGGGCCCCAGCGCCTTGTTTCTGACACCTGCAGCCAAGGGTTATTTCAAAGAAGCCAAGCTCGATGTGACGATTGATGCCGGCAATGGCTCGGGCGCAGCTGTCAATCGCGTTGCCTCGGGTGCTTACGACATGGGTTTTGCCGACCTGGCTGCGGTGATGGAGTTTCATGCGAATAACCCCGATGCCGCCAACAAACCGGTGGCGGTGATGATGGTTTATAACGACACGCCAGCCTCGGTCATGGCGCTGAAGAAATCGGGCATCAAAACCCCGGCTGACTTGAGTGGCAAAAAACTCGGTGCACCGGTGTTCGATGCGGGACGTCGTGCCTTCCCGATTTTCTCCAAGGCCAATTCGGTAACGGGTGTGACCTGGACGGCGATGGACCCGCCACTGCGCGAGACCATGCTGGTGCGTGGTGATGTGGACGCGATCACCGGCTTTACCTTTACCTCATTGTTGAATCTGGAGGCGCGTGGCGTGAAAGCCGATGAGGTGGTGGTGTTGCCCTACCCGGCTTATGGGGTCAAGCTGTATGGCAATGCCATCATTGCTTCGCCCAAGCTGATCAAAGAAAATCCGGCAGCCATCAAAGCCTTTTTGGCTGCGTTTGCCAAAGGTGCCAAGGACGTGATCGCCAATCCGGCCGCCGCCATTGCGGATGTGAAAGCGCGTGATGGCATTGTGAATGTTGATTTGGAAACGCGTCGTCTGAAACTGGCGATTGACACGGTGATCAACAGCGCCAACGCCCGCAGCGAAGGCTTTGGCCAGATCAACGGACCACGCTTGTCACTCATGGCGAGCCAGGTGTCGGATGCCTTCAATACCAAAACCCGTATCAATCCGGATGCGGTGTGGAATGGCAGTTTTTTGCCTGCCAAGGCTGTGCTGGACGTGCTACCTAAAAAATAAGTGCTTCTTTTCATATAGCTGCTGGCGCATGCCTATCAAGCGCTAGAGGCCAATTTCTTATACAAAATGCAAGCAACTCCTAGCCCTTGGTTTGTCGATTTTTCGGATGTCTGGCTGGCCTATAACGACGAGCTGCTTGAGCAAAACCAGTTTGCCGTTGAGGCCATTGACCTGAAGGTGCGCCAAGGCGAGTTCATCGCCATCGTGGGCCCCTCGGGTTGTGGCAAGTCCACTTTCATGAAACTGGCGACCGGGCTTAGAAAGCCTTCGATCGGCAAAATTCACATCGACCAGCAGCCGGTGACTGGGCCGCTCAAAATTTCTGGCATGGCTTTTCAGGCGCCCTCGCTGCTGCCTTGGCGTACCACGGTTGACAACGTGCTGCTGCCGCTGGAGATTGTTGAGCCCTACCGCAGCCAATTTAAAGCCAAGCGCAAAGAATACGTTGAGCGTGCGCGCAAGCTGCTGCAAAAAGTCGGCTTGGGCGGCTATGAAGACAAATTCCCCTGGCAACTCTCGGGCGGCATGCAGCAGCGCGCCAGCATTTGCCGGGCGTTGATTCACGAGCCCAAGATGCTGCTGCTCGACGAGCCTTTTGGTGCGCTGGATGCGTTCACCCGCGAGGAGCTCTGGTGCATTCTGCGCGACCTCTGGACCGAGCAGCGCTTCAACGTGATTCTGGTCACGCACGACCTGCGTGAGTCGGTGTTTCTGGCCGACACGGTTTATGTGATGAGCAAAAGCCCGGGACGTTTTGTTGTCAGGCGAGAGATCGATCTGCCCCGTCCGCGAGATCTCGAAATCACCTACACCCGTGAATTCACCGACATCGTGCACGATCTGCGTGGACACATCGGTGCCATGCGCCAAACTGGTGCAGCCATTTCTCAATAAGGCCAGACGATGAACAAAAAACAAATGGAATTGTGGTCGCCCTGGCTGCTGATGGCCGCAGTGCTGGTGCTGTGGCAGGTGCTGTGCGCAGCATTTGATGTGTCGGAGTTCATTTTCCCCAGCCCCTGGCGCATCTGGACGCAGTTTTGGGAGTTTCGCGACACCATTGCCGGGCACGCCTGGCGCACTTTTTGGGTCACCATGGTGGGTTTTGGCATTGCCATTGTGGTGGGTGTGCTGCTGGGTTTTGTGATTGGCAGCTCACGCCTGGCGTATGCAGCCGTTTATCCGCTGATGACCGCCTTTAACGCATTGCCCAAGGCAGCTTTTGTGCCGATTTTGGTGGTGTGGTTTGGCATTGGCGCGGGGCCGGCGATTCTGACGGCGTTCTTGATCAGCATTTTCCCCCTCATGGTCAACATCGCCACCGGCCTTGCCACGCTGGAGCCTGAGCTCGAAGACGTGCTGCGCGTGCTGGGCGCCAAGCGCTGGGACGTGCTGATCAAAGTGGGTTTGCCCCGTTCCATGCCCTATTTTTACGGTTCACTCAAGGTCGCCATCACCCTGGCCTTTGTTGGCACCACAGTCAGTGAAATGACGGCGGCCAACGAAGGCATTGGCTATTTGCTGATTTCGGCTGGATCATCGATGCAAATGGGTCTGGCTTTTGCCGGCTTGGTGGTGGTGGGTGTGATGGCCATGGTGATGTATGAACTGTTCAGCGCGATCGAGAAACACACCACAGCCTGGGCGCACCGGGGTTCGCAAAACCATTGAACCTGGGGTGATTCGGGCTTTGCCCCTCAGCGGGGGCGCTGCAACCACAACACCCGTGCGCCCCAGACCAGAGCGAGCCCTGTCACCAGTGCGCCGAGCTTGTGTGTGATGGCGCCGATCCATTGCGACTGGGGCAGCAGCCCCAGCGAGTTAAACAAAAAAATCCAGTCGTGACCACCCTCTTCGCCGGTTGTGCCAGACAGCAGCATCAGCTGCGGCTGCAGTGCATCAAACATATAAGGCGCAACGTCGAGCAGCGACACCCCCAAGAACCAAAGCCCAATCGACGCGCCAAACGGGTCACGATTTTTGATGAGCAAGGCACCACCCAAAATGCAGGGCATGATGAGCTGCCCCAAGGTGCCACCCAGCACCATCATCCATTCGCCCAGGAGCCGAAAAATCACATGTCCGGCCTCGTGAAACACCAGCAAGGGTCGGTGGATAAAGCTGGCGCCGATTTCACCGGTGCGGTAGTCCTGGGCGATTAACACGAGGCCCCAAAGGGCAAATGCGCTGAGCATGGCCACGCGCGGCCAAAACGCCAGCGGGTCGAACGGCTGCTTGGCAGGTGGCAGCAGCCGTTCGCGCCACGCGCTGGGCTCTTCGTCAACCAAAGTGCTGGCTGGGCGCGTACGCACAGGCAACGCTTGCCCCACTTTGGCCAAAATCACCCCGCATGCCGGGCAGGCGGCAGGCAAAGCCTGATCCTCTGGGAGTGGCGTGTGGCCGCATTTCGGACAGTGGGTGAGCATGGGCTTGAGTGTACGCAAGAGGAAATGTTATTGATCCGGCCCGATGATGTATCAAGTTCCGTTCGGGTTGAGCTTGTCGAAACCCTTCGACAAGCTCAGGACGAGCGGTTCAAACTTCATCGGGCCGTTGCAATAGTAAGATGCCCATTTTCAAAATCCTCCTTGCCCCATGACAACCCCGACCATTGCGTCTGCCAAAGCATCTGATGCCGATTCGGTGCTGCGCCATCACCCTTACGAAGATGTGCAGGCCTTGCTTACAGGCACCCTGTTCATGGCCTTTGGCTTGCTGATGTTTGGTCACGCTGGTTTGCTGACTGGCGGCACCCCAGGGGTAGCTTTTTTGATCCATTACGCCACCGGTTGGAGCTTTGGTTTGGTGCTTTTTTTGGTGAATGTGCCGTTTTATGTGCTGGCCTGGCGACGCATGGGCATGGCGTTTACGCTTAAAACCTGTGCGGCGGTGGGTGTGCTGTCGATTTTTGTCACGCTGCTGCCCAAACTGGTGAGTTTTCAGACGCTGTCGCCCCTATTCACAGCCGTGCTGGGTGGGTTGATGATGGGTGTGGGCATTTTGATGCTGTTTCGCCACCGCGCCAGTTTGGGTGGTTTCAACGTGCTGGCGCTGTTTTTGCAAGAGCGCTTTGGCTGGCGCGCAGGGCGGGTGCAGATGGTGCTGGATGCGATCGTCTTGCTGGGCGCGTTTCTCGTGCTGGACTATTGGCATGTGGCCTTGTCGGTGCTGGGCGCGGTCATGCTCAATCAAACCCTTGCCACCAACCACCGCGCCGGGCGCTATGTGGCCTTGTGATTCCATTTCCACATCAATCCGACATGTTGTTGCTTCGCCTTGACGTACGTTTGTACTGTCTGCGGCTTCGCGCCTAATGTCGTATCGATCTGGAAACGGAATGATGCAGCATGCCGCGCTGCTCAATGAACGCAATCACTTCAGCCACGCCGCTGAGGGTTTTCAGGTTGGTCATGACAAAAGGTTTCAGGCCTTTGGCGGTCGTGCGCATGCGGGTGGTATCGGCATGCATCACATCCAGACTAGCGCCCACGTAGGGTGCCAGATCGATCTTGTTGATCACAAATAGATCGCTTTTGGTGATGCCCGGCCCGCCTTTGCGCGGAATTTTCTCGCCCGCTGCCACATCGATCACATAAATCGTCAGGTCGGAGAGCTCGGGGCTGAAAGTGGCCGCCAGATTGTCGCCACCGCTTTCAATAAAGACGATGTCGGCGTTGGGGAAATCCACCAGCATGCGGTCGATGGCCTCCAGATTGATGGAGGCATCTTCGCGGATGGCGGTGTGCGGGCAGCCACCGGTTTCCACCCCCATGATGCGCTCAGCGGGCAGCGCGCCGCTGACGGTGAGCAGGCGCTGGTCTTCCTTGGTGTAGATGTCGTTGGTGATGGCCACCAGGTCATAGCGGTCGCGCATGCCTTTGCACAGCATCTCTAACAAAGTAGTTTTGCCCGAGCCGACCGGACCCCCAATGCCCACGCGCAGGGGTGGCAAGTTTTTGCTGCGGTTTTTAATCTGATGCAAGGGTGTGTTCATGGCTTAATAAAGTGCTATTGAATAAAGAGTGCTCTACGCTTGCTGCATAAGCGCTAAGACCTGAAAAGTCGTGAATATTGCACCTCGTGCTGAGCGCTCAAAATCGCCAGCATGGGGGCAAACGCCTGGCGCGCTGTATCGTCCAACGCCAGTGCATGGTCAACCGCTGTAGGAATTTCTGCCGTCAGCGCCGACAAAATGCGTTGTCCGGCGCTTTGCCCCAGTGGCACCGATTTAATGGCCGCTTGCACCATGTTTTCGGCCCAGCCAAAAGCGTAGGTCAGCAGGCACTCACGCAGTGGGGCGCGGGTGGCGCTGGCTGCCAGCGCAAAAGCCATCGGGTAGCTGGGTAACAAATTGGCCAGCAAGCTGATTTGCCCAGGGCTTGCCGTGCTGTGGTTGCGCAACCAATCGAGCAGACTGCGTCCCATTTGCTCGGTCTGCGCCCGCAGTTCGCTGCTTTCACGGGTTTGCAGCACCCAGGCGTTGAGAGCGCCGATGCGGGGCTCATCGGCGCTCTGCCAGGCCGGGATCGCTTGCGCCAGCAGTGCCAGCTCGCTGCGCGCCAGGCACAGGTGCAACTGATCGAGTAGCCACAGGCTTGCTTCAGATTCAGTAGCTACCCGCGCACTGTCCACAGCCGCTTCAAGGCATTCCGAGTAAGAAAATCCGCCAATCGGCAAGGCCGGCGAGGCCAGCCACATGAGTTGCAGCAGACTGCTGTCTTGCATGGTGAACCCTTAGTGCGCGTGGTTGCAGCCGGGTCCGTGCACATGACCGGGCTGGTCGGGGTGGTCGTGAGCGTGCCGGTGGCCACCAAAATGCCCCCCGGTTGCATAAGCCCCGTTTTCGGGTTCAAACGCCTCGCAAACCTCGGTGACCGTTAGGTGCATGGCGCGCAGCATATCGGCCAGCACATGGTCAGGCTCAATTTTCAGGTGATCGGGTTTGAGCTCAATCGGCACATGCCGGTTGCCCAGGTGGTAGGCCGCGCGGATCAGGTCAAATGGCGTTCCGTGCTGGGGGCAATGGGTGATCTTGAGCACGTTTTGTGCGGCAGCCAGCACCCGGACTAGCGTACCATCCTGCGCCACCAGCACATCGCCACCGCGCAGCACCGTGCCGCGTGGCAGAAAAATGCCCAAGCTACGCCCCTGTGAGTCCGTGCTCTCAGCGCGGCTTTTTTGTCGCACATCCCAATCCAGTTCGATACTGGCCGCGCGTTTGAGCAACGGCGCTGCCAGGCCTTGACCTTGTTCGATGAGTTTGTTGATGGTGAGCATGGGGGATGTGTTGACGCTGTTCAAAATGCGATGCAGTGGGTTGAGCAAAAGTCATGCCGATCATAAAGCTACAGATTGCAGGCACGCGCAATGGCCATGCTGGTTCATTCCGTTGAAAGCTGATAATATAACGATTGTTATAACTTCAAGGTGGCGTCATGACTGCTCTCAAACTAACCCAAATCGGCAATTCGGTGGGCGTGATCTTGCCCAAAGAGGTTTTGGCACGGCTGAATCTTGAGAAAGGCGATGCTGTTTACATGACTGACACTGCCAATGGGTTCAATATTTCACCCTACGATGCAAGTTTTGATGAGCAGATGACACAAGCACGACTCATCATGAAAAAGCGCCGTGCTGTGCTGCATGAGCTGGCCAAATGAGTGCCCAGCGGCAAACCTGGGTGTGGATTGAAAGCGCCCTGATTCACACCGTGCACGACGAACAATTGGCAGAACACGGCGGTGGCGCAGGTGTGCGCGACATCAATTTGCTGGAGTCAGCTTTGGCAAGGCCACACCAGCTTGAAAACTATGGATCCCCCGATGCGGCTGATCTGGCTGCCAGCTACGGCTATGGCATTTCACGCAACCATCCGTTTATTGACGGAAATAAAAGAACCGGCTTTGTCGCGATGGAGCTATTTTTGGCTCTGAACGGCTACGAGCTGACGGCTTCCGATGCAGACTGCGTCTTGACCATGCTGTCAGTCGCCGCCGGCGACATCGAAGAAGCCGCTTTTGCCGACTGGATTCGCCAGCACATGCAGATGCGCTGACAGTATCTGCGGCCGGTTAAGGCTGGAAACGGGCGCACACGATAGTCAACTTTCTTGTGGTCCAATTCTGTCTAGGCGGCTTTATTTCCCGCCCCTTGATGCTCTCCCCTATCAGGCGAGGGTATCGTCCGGTTCTACCGCCTGTGAATTGCAATGAAGTTAGTTAAAAAACGACATAATCACTATTTGTTAAGTGATTAAACGACATTTTCAAGAGTCGGAGTTTGATTTCTAAGTGCTTTTTAGCCAAACTGCTTGGTGACAGGCTAGCCCGCTCAGATTTCGAATTTAGTCGATAAACGACAAAACAGGCTGTTTCTTAGTTTAAAAACGACACTTCGGCCCAACTTCTTAGTAGTCCACCGACAAAATGCCCATATCCAAGCTATCCTCTCCAACAGAAGAACTCATCTTCAGCGCGTCTCTCTCGGACGCAGAGGCTCGAAAGCTCCAGCGGCAAGCTGCGAACGAGCAGCTCTCGCGTGTCTACAGCGGGGTTTACGCGGCAAAACAATCTGAGGACGAGCTCAAAACACTTGTCCGAAGAAACTGGCAGCGCGTAGTGGGGGGGGTTGTTCCAGGCGGAGTCGTGTCGCACCTCAGCGCGATGCGAGGAGGCTTGCTGGAGTCAGGTGAGGTAATCCTCTCACACCCGACCTCGTTTAATCGAAAAATTCTTCTACCAGGGGTGACTGTCAGGGTTGTCAGGGGCCCAGGCCCACTTCCGGGAGACTTGAGCATCGGAACAACAGGTATTCAATTTGCCAGCCGAGCTCGCATGCTGCTGGAGAACATTGGCCGAAAGGGAGACCTCCGGGCATCCGAAGCGGATGTTGAGGAGATGCTTGTCGCTATTCTGAACTCGTCGGGGGAAAAAGCTCTGAACGAAGTCCGGGACCAAGCTGCCGCCTTGGCCTCGCCCCTTGGGGCTGAAAAATCCCTTGGGCGCCTGAGAACCATCATCGGCATGCTACTGGGGACGTACTCTAAAGGCGAGCTCACAACTAAGGCTGGGAGGGCAGTTGCTCGAGGTACGCCTGTCGACCGGGAGCGTCTTGAGCGCTTCGAGGTGCTGGCCGCGCACTTGCGCACGGTTGCGCTGCCGCATATCGAACGCACCTTGCAGGGTGTTGCGAGGCAAAACGCCGCCTTCCTTGAGTCCTATTTTTCGAACTACGTGGAGGGCACAAAGTTCGATATTCAGCAGGCGCGCGACATCGTCATGAACAATAAGGTCATGACGAGCCGCCCGAAAGACTCCCACGACATCCTCGGAGTGTTTCGGCTTGCTATCACGTCTGCGTACCGCGATAGCCCACCGTTGGCAGGAGAAGAATTCCTAGCTGGACTGGAAAGCTGGCACGCGGAGATGCTGAAGATGAGACCCGAAGCGCATCCAGGCAAGCTCAAGCTCGAAGTCAATTACGCTGGGACTACGCAGTTCGTTGACCCAGCCTTGGTTCGAGGGACTTTCGCCGAAGGCTCCGCGTTAGCGCGTTCCGTGCCGGAGGGCCTGGCACGCGGTGCGTACTACGCCTTTTTGGTTTCGGAGGTACATCCGTTCGATGATGGCAATGGCCGACTGTCTCGGCTTGTCATGAACGCTGAGCTCACGCGTTCGGGGGCTTCTCGAATCATCATCCCCACGCTGTATCACTTGCAGTACGTAGACTGCGCCCGGGCACTGACTCGAAAAAATGAGCCGCAGGGCTTCGTACAAGCCCTCGCAAAAATGGCACGCTGGTCGAGCCAGTTCAACTACGAGGGCCTCGACCTGTTAATTGACGAAGTGCGCAAGACAAACGCTCTGGAAGAATCGCCAGTTGAATTCCAACTACTCAACCTGGACGGAAGCCGGGCAGCGTAGGCCATTGTGGTCGAGTCCGGGCGCCGCTTCAGTTGGATGTGCCGCAATACTACAGCCGGCGAGCTACATGCACGAGTGACCGGTTCCGGGTGGACCATTTGAACTTCTGTATGACCGCAATCGCTGCCTATGCAGCCATTTACCCAGTCCTCACATCAGGACTACGGTCAATAATTTGAGCGCCATGCCGCTGGGCTGTTGGCTGCCAGACGCACGCTTTTGAGCTGTGGATTTGCTGGTGTTGAGGTATCTTGCAAAAACCGGTTGGCTGACATAGGTTTTTTTGTTACTGATTTTGATAGCATCTTGCGCTTGCTGTACTTGCATTGGCGCTCTTTTTACCATATCAAGCTGCTTGGCGAATCAAGCTTTCAGCGGGGATGCCCAGACCGGTGTGCAGCTTCCAGACCATGGCCATGGTCAGCTTGCGTTTGCCGTTGAGCACTTCATACACCCGGCTGCGCCGCCCGATCATGGGCTCCATATCTTTGGGCTTGAGGCCTTGCTGATCCATGCGAAATTTGATTGCCTCAATCGGGTCTGGCGGGTCAAGCGGGTAATGCTCTGCCTCATACGCCTGCACCATCAGGCCCAAAATCGCCAGCCGATCGCCCTCGGGGCTAAAACGTGGCGGATCCAGATCAACCAGTGCCGACACCTGTTTGCGGGCGGCGAGGTAGTCCGATTCGTTGTGGATGGGTTCAATATTCATGGTGCTGGCTTTCAGTATTGATCGATGGTGTCAGCATCAATGGTGTCATATTCTGCGAGCGTGCCAATGAACTTGACATACACAAACCCCATGTTGTAAGCAACCGCCACCACAACGCGGTAGTCATTGCCTTTGAGGTTAAACACCACGCGTCGGCTTTTCAAAATGCTGGCCGTGGCAAATTGACGTTTGATGGCTGCAGGGTGCTGCCACTGCGCCTTTTTGACCTCATCACACCATGTCAGCACGGCTTGCTTTGATGCAGGATGCTTTTTGCTGAACGCCAGCAGCGGTGGAACAGAGACAAGATGCACGCTTTGCTTTTAGTCCCATTATGGGATCATTCGGGAAAGAAATTGTTCGGCGGTGTGCCGAACAATTTACGACAGGGCATTGGTCAGTGGCAGGTAACCGAGGCGAATGTCAAACCGCAGGTTGCCTGATTTTTTCTTAATCTGGCTGACCACCACGCACTTGGCTGCGATTTCGGCGATTAGTCCATCAAGGATGCCAAACCAGCCGTCCCCACATTCAAGACCTCAGCACATGGATGTTTGCGCCTTGTCCGCGAGCCAGTCACGAAACAGCTCGGGGTAGCGCTGGCACAGCAGAGGAAATCAGTGACAACTATTGCGCTCGCGAGAAATGGCTAAAAATTTTCTTTAGTTGAAACTTACCATCGTCTGAGTTGTCGTTTATGCTGCACCAATTTACACCGTACTTTTTCTCGGAGCAGACCCAGTGAAAATCGAAACCATCGCCGTTCACGCTGGCTACACGCCGGATCCCGCCACCAAAGCGGTCGCCGTGCCAATTTACCAAACCGTGGCCTATGCATTTGACAACACCCAGCACGGCGCTGATTTATTC
>CAIYYA010000181.1 GCA_903930255.1 uncultured beta proteobacterium | reverse complement strand
GGGCCCTGAGCGCAAAAGCATGGTCATGCCCGAAGGCGAGCGACGCAATACGGCCTATCACGAGTCTGGCCACGCGCTCATCGGCAAGCTGCTGCCCAAGTGCGATCCGGTGCACAAGGTCACCATCATCCCGCGTGGCCGTGCCCTGGGTGTCACCATGAGCCTGCCGGCGCAAGACCGCTATAGCTACGACAAAGACTACATGCTCAATCAAATCAGCATGCTCTTTGGTGGGCGCATTGCCGAAGAAGTTTTTATGCACCAAATGACCACCGGTGCCAGCAACGACTTCGAGCGTGCCACCCATATCGCGCGCGACATGGTGATGCGCTACGGCATGACCGAGGCTTTGGGCCCCATGGTCTATGCCGAAAACGAGGGCGAAGTGTTTTTGGGCCGTTCGGTCACCAAAACCACCAACATGAGCGAAGAAACCATGCAAAAGGTCGATGCCGAAGTGCGTCGCATCATCGACCAACAATATGCCTTGGCGCGTCGCCTCATCGAAGAAAACAGCGACAAAATGCACGCCTTGGCCAAAGCTTTGCTTGAATGGGAAACCATCGACAGCGACCAGCTTGACGACATCATCGCCGGCAAAGAACCGCGTCCGCCCAAAGACGGCGTCACCCGTGTGATGGCCAGCAACACTGACGGGGGCAGCGGTGGCACACCGGTGGTCAAACCCGATGCAGCGCCCACTGCGGCCTGATCGATTCACATTTTCAAACAACGGGGTGTCTTTCCGTTTAAAAATGGAATAAGCCCCGTTTTCACAGCATGCGCTGGCAAACCTCCCGGTTTTTGATCGACTTGACCCAACCCAAGGTCATGGGCATCATCAATCTCACACCGGATTCGTTTTCAGACGGCAAGCCCAAGCGCAGCGTGCCGCAAGTGCTGCATTTTTGTGAGCAACTGCTGGCCGACGGCGCCGACATTCTGGACATTGGCGGCGAATCGACACGCCCAGGGGCAGAGCCGTTAGGGCTGTCTGAAGAGCTTCTGCGTCTGCTGCCGGTGCTGCGCGAGGCAGTCAAACTGGGTGTTCCGGTGTCGGTTGACACTTATAAACCGCAGGTCATGCAGGCTGCGCTCGACCTCGGCGCCGACATCATCAACGACATTTGGGCTTTGCGCTGGCACGATGGTGGCGCAGGCTCAACGGGTGCAGAAATTTTGGCGGCACATGCCAGCTGTGGCGTTTGCCTGATGCACATGCACGGTGACCCGAAAACCATGCAAGTTCATCCCATGCAAGGTGATGTGCTCCCTAAAGTGCTCTTGTTTTTAGAGCGCTCTGCGCAAGCCCTGCAAGCGCTGGGCATTGAAAAGCAGCGCATTGTGATCGACCCCGGCATCGGCTTTGGCAAGACCGTTGAACAAAATTTTTCGCTACTGGCCGGTCAACACCGATTCACCCAGCTCACTTATCCGCTGCTGATCGGCTGGTCGCGCAAATCATCCTTGGCCGGCATGGGTGTGCCAGGCAGTGTGAAGCTGTCTGCGCAAGAGCGGCTGGCACCCAGCCTGGCAGCTGCGCTATTGGCAGCGCAACGAGGCGCTAAGATTCTGCGTGTGCACGATGTCAAAGAAACCGTGCAAGTTTTGCGGGTGCTCGAGGCCGCCAACAACCCAACAATTCAACCCAAGGAGTCAGCATGACGCGTCAATATTTTGGAACCGATGGCATTCGTGGCACAGTCGGGCAAACGCCCATCACCGCCGACTTTGCGCTGAAACTGGCGCATGCCGTGGGTCGTGTGCTCAAGCGCAGCGAAGTCAAACCGACCGTGCTAATCGGCAAAGACACGCGCATTTCAGGCTACATGCTCGAAAGCGCCCTCGAAAGCGGCTTTAATTCGGCCGGTGTGGACGTGGTGCTGCTCGGCCCCTTGCCCACGCCAGGCGTGGCCTACCTGACCCGAGCGCTTCGCGCCAGCCTGGGGGTGGTTATCAGCGCCAGTCACAACCCATTTGACGACAACGGCATCAAGTTTTTTAGCGCGCAGGGCACCAAGCTGTCCGACGCCTGGGAGCGCGAGGTCGAAGCGGTTTTGCGCGAAGACCCGGTTTGGGAAGACTCGGCCAATTTGGGTCGATCACGCCGGCTCGACGATGCATCGGGGCGCTATATTGAGTTTTGCAAAAGCACCTTCGCCAACAACCTCACCCTGAAAGGCCTGCGCATTGTGGTTGATGGGGCGCATGGTGCAGCCTATCAAATAGCGCCAAAAGTTTTTCACGAGCTGGGTGCAGAAGTGGTCGCCATTGGCTGTGCACCCGATGGCCTGAACATCAACAAAGGCTTTGGAGCGACCCACCCCGAGGCTCTGATCGAAGCTGTCAAACAGCACCGCGCCGACCTGGGTGTTGCGCTCGACGGCGATGCCGATCGCCTGCAACTTGTCGATGCTCACGGACGCTTGTTCAATGGTGACGAGCTGCTCTATCTGATGGCCGACGACCGTCTTCGCCGCAATGAACCGCTGCCCGGCGTGGTCGGCACGCTCATGACCAACATGGCAGTTGAGCTGGCACTGAAAGCGCGCGGTGTAGGCTTTGTGCGCGCCAAGGTGGGCGACCGCTATGTGCTCGAAGAACTCGAAAAAAACCATTGGTTGCTCGGCGGCGAAGGCTCAGGCCACCTGCTCGTGCTCGACAAACACACCACCGGCGACGGCCTGATCTCTGCCTTGCAAGTGATTCAAACCAGTGTGCGCAGCGGCAAGAGCTTGGCCGAGCTGCTCAGCGGCATGACGCTGTTTCCGCAAACCCTCATCAATGTGCGCCTGCAACCCGGCCAAGACTGGAAAAGCAACACCAAGCTCGAGACTGAAAAACTGGCTGTCGAGGCCGAACTGGGCGACAACGGCCGTGTGCTGATACGCGCCAGTGGCACCGAACCCCTGGTGCGTGTGATGGTTGAAACGCGTGATGCGGCCCAAGCCAAAGCTTGTGCCCAGCGCATCGCTCGCACCCTGAGCCTCTGAAAGCGCCCCATGCCGAAAAGCCAGCTGCGCATTTGCAGCGCCGACTACGCCAATCCACAGCACATGCAAGTGCTGATCGATTTGCTCGATGCCTATGCCAGTGATCCCATGGGGGGTGGCGAACCGCTCTCGGCGTTTGCCAAGGCCAATTTGCCCAACGCCCTGCAAACCCGTCCCAGCCTGTTTAGCGTGTTGGCTTTTGACGACGCACTTGCCGGCAAAGCGGTGGGTTTGGTGAATTGTGTCGAAGGTTTTTCAACCTTTGCCTGCCGCCCCCTGGTCAATGTGCACGACGTGGTGGTGCTGGCATCGCACCGAGGCCAGCGCGTGGCCGAACACATGCTGGCCGCTGTGAGCACACTGGCGCAACAGCGCGGCGCGTGCAAACTCACACTCGAAGTGCTTTCAAACAACCTGCCGGCCATCCAGCTTTATCGGCGCATCGGGTTTGAAAACTACCAACTTGACCCCGCCATGGGGCAAGCCCAATTTATGCACCGCTGGCTATCACCATGAACTGGCTTAGAAAACTTCCGGGCTTTCAGCGCACCCCTTATGGTTTTGAATGGCGCTTGCTGCGCATGATGCCGCGCGTGTTTGTGGCCGGCACCTTGCTGTCGATCGCCATTGCAGGCTTGGCACGCTTCTTTATCACGCGTGGCAGCACAGCCGAAATCGCCCGTCAGGTGCAGTTGTTTGACTATTTAATGATTGGCGTTGTGGCCGTACTCTGGACCGCTGTTTTCACCGTTTCAATCGGCTGCGTGATCGTTTGGCTCATGAAAGGCCCGGCCTATGTAGCCGATGGCTACGAGGTCTCGCACAGCGACAAGCCCAAGGTTTGAGGGCGAACGCTGCAAACTGCATCGGGCCGTATCAATAGTGCAGCTGTGGAGCTATGAATGCGATAGCTACTCACGCACAGTGCACGGGCGCTAGAGGGTGTTTTTACTCAACAAGTGCCAAAAGCACAAAACCATTAAGCAGCCCGCACTCTTGAGCGCATGCGCAATTGTCAGGCGCTTTAAATTCGTTTCGAGTGGGCGTTTTTGTCCTGCCAGCGCTTCAACCCTTTGCCGCAGATACTAGCCACTGCGCGTTCACTGGTGAACTCAATCAGCGCAATTTGAAACTCAGATTTGAATCGGCTACTTTCGGTGAAGTTGCCATTCAAAACATCCAGCACCCAGCGCCGAAATTCTTTGGCGCGATCGGTACGGGTAAACATGCCCAGCAAGTGACAACCACGCAAGCTGAAGATGCGAACGTCCAGCATAGCGCCAGCGGTTTGCAACCTAATGACCGCAGTCATGCTGTCGGTAAACTCGTCGGCATGGGGCGACGGTAAAGATCGCGTACGCGGGTATCAAAGGGGGTCGCACTTTGGTCACCCCCTTTGGAATACAACGCATGGGTCACTTCCGAGAGTGTTGCTCGCTGGGCCGGAAATAAAGGCTATCCGGAACTTGTGATTGATATGCCCCAGGTATTGTGCGACGCGGTAGATCTGGACCTGACTTCGATCTCGCAACAAAAGACTGGATGACAGCAGTATGCCCTGAACCGACGTTAGCGGAAAATGGAAGCGGCCATTTGCGTCAGCCATCAGAATGTTGGAAGCGGCCACTCAATTTGGTTGATCACACTCACCCGTCACGGTACTATTGCTCCGGCCCGATAAAGTATTAAGTTCCGTTCGGGTTGAGCTTGTCGAAACCCTTCGACAAGCTCAGGGCGAGCGGTTCAAACATCATCGGGCCGGATCAATAAGTGCTTTGCCGGGTTGCCGGAGCGCGTCATTGGGGTATAACGAGCGCGGCTCCCACCCGACACTCGTGCGCGTTTTGCACTCGCCCCAGCGCGCGCGCCATAGCCCCGGCCGTAGCATCGAAATAACGTTTCTTGACAGTCGTATTCGCAGACCCTGAGCGGCTATCCTGCGGGCCAGCGGCTACTACCGCTTGCACCTCGGCGTCCACAAGACCCGCTATTTGCCTGAGGACTCCGGCACACCCGCGCATCTCGTTAATCGCTTCCAGTCGCAAATACTCCGCACCGCATATGGAGCCGCGATCTCCGACGATGCATCGATCCAGCACCGTCACATCAGCAGACCAGGCAGAGCCGCCCATGACCAAGGAGACCCCTACCACTACAGCAAAAAAAGTTTTCTTCATATCTCTCTCCGAAAAATAACTCAAGGGTAAGACAGGATGTGACCGCCGGTGCCACGCTTAAACCTCGATTGAGGCAGCCTTCCGGAAGTTTAGCGCCTCTATGAGTGCTTGGATGCTTGGATTGCGGTCGGCAGACGGCCGATTCTATTGAAAAACTCTTAAGTTGGCAGTCATTCAGCGATCACGTAAAAAGTCGGCCTCGTAGATCAATTCATGATCGATGCCCACAGCGCAAGCACCAACCCGCGCTTTATGTCTTAATCCCTTTGAATTCAGGGCTGGTATTTACTTACGCGCTAATGAAGCATTTAGGCATTCCAAAGGGCGAGATGTACATCAGCCCCAGCGAGATATTCGCACTCAAGCGCTGATCTGTGGCGCGTGCTGTTCGAGGACAGCAGCGGCGCGGGTCTGCCAGCCCTTGCCTGATGCACGCCAGCGGTTCAATGCAGGCGTGTCAAGGCGAATCGTGATGGCCGTTTTGCGTGCGACCTGAACGCTCCCATGCGGACGGCCTCTAGACCTAGGTGGCTCAGGCAGCGTGACCATGCAGCACCTCGACAGGTAATGCGCCACTGGCAGCGGCATCAAGCACCACGATTTCAACCGTGCTGCCATCGGTGGCATAGCTGATATGCGTGTTCCAGTCTTGCGAAACTTCGCGGGCAATGGCTTTGTCTGAAAAGCGCATGACCAGAATGTCGTCATCGTCAAAGTAAGTGGTTTTCATGGCTTTATGCCTCTGGTTCAAAGTTATGCATGATGGTTTTAACGACCACCACAGTTTCAAGCACCAGAACGGCACAGATCAAGTTATCGGTGCGATTGGCCAGATGCTTGTAAGCCCACAAGTGGGTTTCGTCTTTGTAACGGGTGTCCCCTGTATCAATCACTGAGAGCAGTTCAGCCTCATTGATGTTGCGCTAAGCCATGCGTATAAGGGCATGACGGGTAAGGATAACGGTACGGTTGAATCGTGTGCTTTGCATGAGTTTAATTGTATATCGAAACAAATGAAAGTCAATCAAAATAAATGGCAAACCCCCTAACCCGTGGTGACCGCGCCATAGCGTTCATTGAGAATTTTTGCAAAATACCCAGCGGGGCCAAGGTAGGGCAGCAGATCAAGCTGGAAAAGTTCCAGAAAGACTTTATCCGCGCCGTGTTGGACAACCCGACAGGCACGCGCCGGGCATACCTGAGCATTGGTCTTAATCCCTTTGAATTCAGGGCTGGTATTTACTTACGGACATTAAGACCCTCGCAGATATGAGCGTGTCTTAATCCCTTTGAATTCAGGGCTGGTATTTACTTTGAGCTCGAAACAGAGCTTGC
>CAIYYA010000180.1 GCA_903930255.1 uncultured beta proteobacterium | reverse complement strand
TTCACCGCATGGCAGAAGCCAATAAGGCTTTCTCTCACTTCCGTTTCTAAAACGTTTCGCGCGGTGCCCGGATTGTCTGGTTGCCGTGTTCCAGGCCGCCACCTGCGGCCTCTGTCTTTCAAGATACAGATACCTAAGGATCCATCATGGCTCGCCATACCCCCATTGAGCGCTACCGCAATATCGGTATTTCGGCTCACATTGACGCCGGTAAAACAACCACTACCGAGCGCGTACTTTTTTACACCGGTGTGAACCACAAAATTGGTGAAGTGCATGATGGTGCCGCCACCATGGACTGGATGGAGCAAGAGCAAGAGCGTGGCATCACGATCACATCGGCTGCCACCACCTGTTTCTGGAAAGGCATGGATAAGTCTTTGCCTGAGCACCGCATCAACATCATCGACACCCCAGGCCACGTTGATTTCACGATTGAAGTTGAGCGCTCCATGCGTGTGCTAGATGGCGCTTGCATGGTCTACTGCGCTGTGGGTGGCGTGCAGCCACAGTCCGAGACGGTTTGGCGTCAGGCCAATAAATACAAAGTGCCTCGTTTGGCCTTTGTGAATAAGATGGATCGTACCGGTGCCAACTTTTTCAAAGTGGTTGACCAGATGAAGCTGCGCCTGAAGGCTAGCCCAGTGCCGATGGTGATTCCTATCGGTGCCGAAGAAAACTTTGTCGGCGTGGTTGACTTGATCAAAATGAAAGCCATCATTTGGGATGAAGCTTCACAGGGTATGTTGTTTGACTACCGCGAGATTCCTGCAGAGTTGCTGGAGTTGGCCAAGGAGTGGCGTGAAAAAATGGTAGAAGCTGCTGCTGAAGCCACCGAAGAGTTCATGAACAAGTACCTTGAAGAAGGTGATTTGACTGAAGATGAAATTAAGCTTGGGATTCGCATGCGCACGATTGCCAGTGAAATTCAGCCCATGTATTGCGGTTCAGCCTTCAAAAACAAAGGCGTGCAGCGGATGCTCGATGCTGTGATTGAATTCATGCCATCTCCCGTGGATATTCCACCCGTAAAGGGTATGGACGATGATGAAAATCCGGTCGTTCGGCAAGCCAGCGACTCAGAAAAGTTCTCAGCATTGGCATTCAAATTGATGACAGACCCGTTTGTCGGTCAGTTGACTTTTGTGCGCGTGTATTCGGGTGTTTTGACCAAAGGTGACACGGTCTATAACCCGATTCGCGGCAAGAAGGAGCGCATCGGCCGGATTGTGCAAATGCACGCTAACAAGCGCGAAGAAGTGAGCGAAATTGTCGCCGGCGACATCGCTGCCTGTATTGGCTTGAAAGATGTGACTACCGGTGAAACCTTGTGTGATCCAAGCGCCATCATCATGTTGGAACGCATGATTTTCCCAGAGCCCGTGATCACTCAAGCGGTGGAACCCAAGACCAAGGTTGATCAAGAAAAAATGGGCATTGCCTTGCAACGTTTGGCGCAAGAAGACCCTTCGTTCCGTGTCAAAACCGATGAAGAATCTGGGCAAACCTTAATCGCCGGTATGGGCGAGTTGCATTTGGAAATCATTGTTGACCGCATGCGACGTGAATTCGGCGTTGAAGCGAATGTGGGCAAACCTCAAGTGGCCTACCGCGAAACCATTCGCAAGACCATTGAAGATGCCGAAGGCAAGTTTGTGCGTCAGTCTGGCGGCAAGGGGCAATACGGACACGTGGTGTTGAAGATCGAACCTAATGAGCCAGGCAAGGGTATTATTTTTGTTGATGCCATTAAAGGTGGAACCGTTCCACGTGAGTACATTCCTGCGGTCGAAAAGGGTATCAATGAGGCGGTCACGCAAGGTGTTTTGGCTGGCTACCCTGTGGTCGATGTCAAAGTGACTCTGCACTTTGGGTCTTACCATGATGTGGACTCAAACGAGCTGGCGTTCAAGATGGCTGCGATCTTTGGTTTCAAGGAAGGCTGTCGCAAGGCCGGTCCAGTCATCCTGGAACCGATGATGGCGGTAGAGGTGGAAACCCCTGAAGATTACGCAGGCAATGTGATGGGTGACTTGGCCTCTCGCCGAGGTATGGTGCAAGGCATGGAAGATTTGGTGGGTGGTGGCAAAGTCATCAAGGCCGAGGTGCCGTTGTCTGAAATGTTTGGCTACTCCACTACTTTGCGCTCTATGTCGCAAGGACGTGCGACTTACACCATGGAATTCAAGCACTATACGGAAGCTCCGCGAAATGTGTCAGAAGCCATCATGGCGGCAAGGGCTAAGTAGTCAAAGAATTGCGGGACAGATCGCAGCTGAGCGAAGCGCGCCAGCACTGTCCTGCGCCGAATAGAAACTGTCTGCGATTTCGCATCCCAAGCTGCCCGTGGCAAGGGAATCCATGACGAACTGCAAACATTAAACCAATCCACGGGCATTGTTCTTTTAAGGAAATTGAAAATGGGAAAAGAAAAGTTTGCACGAACCAAGCCCCACGTTAACGTGGGCACGATTGGGCACGTTGACCACGGCAAAACCACGCTGACGGCGGCCATCACTTCGGTGCTGGCGGCGAAGTTTGGTGGCACCGCCAAAGCCTACGATCAAATTGACGCGGCACCCGAAGAAAAGGCACGCGGCATCACCATCAACACCGCCCACGTTGAATACGAAACTGCCAACCGCCACTACGCCCACGTAGACTGCCCCGGCCACGCTGACTATGTGAAAAACATGATCACTGGTGCGGCTCAGATGGATGGCGCCATTCTGGTGTGTTCCGCTGCTGACGGCCCCATGCCCCAAACTCGCGAGCACATCCTGCTGGCGCGTCAAGTTGGCGTACCCTACATCATCGTCTACCTCAACAAATGCGACATGGTCGATGACGCAGAGTTGCTCGAACTCGTTGAAATGGAAGTGCGCGAACTGCTGGACAAATACGATTTCCCAGGTGACGCAACCCCCATCATCCACGGCTCAGCCAAACTGGCCATGGAAGGCGACAAAGGCGAACTCGGCGAAGGCTCCATCATGAAGCTCGCAGACGCCCTGGATAGCTACATCCCGCTGCCCGAGCGCGCAGTCGACGGCGCTTTCCTGATGCCCGTTGAAGACGTCTTCTCTATTTCTGGTCGTGGCACCGTGGTGACAGGTCGTATTGAGCGCGGCATCATCAAAGTTGGCGAAGAAATCGAAATCGTCGGCATCCATGACACCCAAAAGACCACCTGCACTGGCGTGGAAATGTTTCGCAAACTGCTCGACCAAGGTCAAGCCGGCGACAACGTTGGCATCTTGCTGCGCGGCACCAAACGCGAAGACGTGCAACGCGGCCAAGTGCTGTGCAAGCCCAATTCGATCAAGCCACACACCCACTTCACGGGCGAAATCTACGTCTTGTCCAAAGACGAAGGTGGCCGTCATACACCATTCTTCAACAACTACCGTCCGCAGTTCTACTTCCGCACGACGGACGTGACAGGCGCGATTGAGTTGCCAGAAGGCAAGGAGATGGTAATGCCAGGCGACAACGTGTCGATCACTGTGAAGCTGATTGCCCCAATCGCGATGGAAGAAGGCCTGCGTTTCGCCATTCGTGAGGGCGGCAAAACCGTCGGCGCGGGCGTGGTTGCCAAGGTGATTGCTTAATCGAC
>CAIYYA010000179.1 GCA_903930255.1 uncultured beta proteobacterium | reverse complement strand
TGGCCGGCACACTGGCAGCCACCGATGTGGATACGGCCGATACCTTGACTTGGAGCGGCAGCGCAACCGGCGCTTATGGCGCGCTGACCGTCAACGCCAACGGCACGTACAGCTACGTGGTCAACGCCGCAGCGGTCAATGCCCTGCAAACGGGTAGCAACACCACAGATAACTTTACGGTCACGGTGACTGACAGCCAAAACGCAACCACCACCCGCACCATTGCGATGACGGTGGTCGCGGCCAACGACACCCCGGTCGCTACCGGCACTTACACGCACACGGTGACCGACACCGCAGCACTCGATACGTTTGCCAACCTGGCCGGCACACTGGCCGCCACCGATGTGGACACGGCCGATACCTTGACCTGGAGCGGCAGCGCCGCAGGCAGCTATGGCGCGCTGACCGTCAACGCTAACGGCACGTACAGCTACGTGGTCAACGCTGCAGCGGTCAATGCCCTGCAAACCGGCAGCAACACCACGGACAGCTTCACGGTGACGGTAACCGACAGCCAAAACGCAACCACCACCCGCACCATTGAGATGACGGTGGTCGCAGCCAACGACACCCCTGTGGTCAGCAATGCCCCAAGTGCTTTGACTGGCACGGTGATCGAAGCCGGTCATCTGGACAACGGGCAGGCGGTGCTCAATGGTATGGGTGTTGACGGGTTGTCGCATATCACAGGTCAGCTCAGCGCCACCGATGTGGATGCCGGTGCAACACAAACCTGGAGTGTGGTTGGTACAGCGCCAAGCATCTCTTACGGCACCTTCAGCATCAATGCTGCCACGGGTCAGTGGGACTTTGCCCTGAACAACTACTTGCCAGCAACCCAGGCTCTGAGAGAGGGCGATTCAGTTAGCACAAGCTACACGGCCCGTGTTACCGACGACAAAGGGGCTTTTGTTGATCAGACGGTCACTTTGACAATTACCGGTACCAACGATGTGCCTGTCGTCGCCAATGATGCTGCGGCCTTGCTTGGCACGGTGACAGAGGTTGGCACCTCGGTGGCAGGCACGGCAGCCGCCAGCGGCCAACTAAGCGCCAGCGATGTGGACAACGGCGCTACCCAGGCCTGGAGCTTGGTGGGTACCCCCAGCACCACCTATGGCAGTATGAGCATTGATGCCAGCACAGGCGTGTGGACTTACACCTTGGACAACAACAAGGCGGCCACCCAGGCACTGGCGGCGAATCAGACGGTGCTTGAAACCTTTACTGCGCGAGTGACCGACGACAAAGGCGCGTTTGTCAACCAGACTATCTCGGTCACCCTCAATGGCAGCGACGACAAGACGGTGATTACCGGCACCAGCAGCGCCAACGTGGCGGAGACCAACGCCGTTGTGACAGCCGGCGGCACGCTGATCGCCACCGACCCCGACAGCTCGAACGCCTTTGTGGTGCAGACCAACGCCTTGGGATCAAATGGCTTTGGCAAGTTCAGCATAGATGCAGCGGGCGTGTGGAGCTATACAACTGATAGCGCCCAAAATCAATTTTCAGCGGGCAGCAACTACACCGACTCGATCACGGTAGCAGCCACTGATGGCACCACGCAATTGCTGACCGTCACCATTGCTGGCAGCAACGATGCAGCCGTTATCACCGGCACCAGCACGGCCAGCCTGAGCGAAACCAATGCCGTGCTGACGACCGGTGGCACGCTTACCTCCACCGATGTTGATGGCACAGCCAACCTGTTCACAGTGCAGTCCAATGTCGCCGGATCGAACGGCTTTGGCAAGTTCAGCATAGACGCAGCGGGCGTGTGGAGCTATACAACTGATAGCGCTCACAACGAGTTTGCCACTGGCACCAACTACACCGACTCGATCACGGTAGCAGCCGCTGATGGCACCACGAAAGTGGTGACGGTAACCATTGCGGGCAGCAACGATGCCGCCGTCATCAGCGGTACCAGTACCGCCAGACGGACCCAAACCAATGCAGCTTTGACGGTCACAGGCACACTCACATCGACGGATGTTGATAACCCAGCCAATTTGTTTGCGGCGCAGATCAACGCGGCCGGCTCCAACGGTTACGGCAAATTCAGCATCACAACAGATGGTGCATGGACTTACACCGCTGATAGCGCGCACAACGAATTTATAGCCGCAACGGACTACACCGACAGCGTGACGGTAGCAACTGCTGACGGTACTACGCAAGTGGTGGCCGTGACCATTGCCGGGGTCGATGATGCTACGACGGGTGCCATCCTGATCAGTGGCACCTCAACCCAGGGCAACACGCTTTCGGCCACGAGTTCGCTGGCTGATGTGGATAGCATTTTGGGCACAGTCAGTTATTTATGGAAGGCAGACGGCCAAGCCATCACCGGTGCCACTGGCAGCAATTACACGTTGACCGCCGCAGACGTTGGCAAGGCTATTACGGCCGTTGCGAGTTACACCATTGCAGGTGTGGCAACCAGCAGCACCAGCAACGCCAGCATTGCATCTGCCGCAGGTGGGTCAACGGCTCAGAGTTCAACAGTCAGCACCTTGCCTGTTACGCCAAGTGGTGCCAGCAACTCAACCGAAGTTGCCGTGGTGCTCAACAGCAATAACGGCGGATCTGATCAGGTTCAAATCACAAAATCAGGCACTGGGACTTCATCGGTATTGCCTGCCAGCATGACGGCTCCCTTGGGCGTACTCAACCTCACTTCAAGCGGCAATGCTTCGGGGGGCGAAAACTTCAGCCTGTATGTGGACAGCGCACAGGGTGTGAATGGGTATTGGGTGGAAAACGCGGCTCATGTGTGGGTCAATCTGGCCAGCGCCGCTTATGGCGGGCAAATGGTGACCGAAGGGGGCAAGACCCGACTCGATTTCACCATCCAAGACGGTAGCACCTACGACACCAATGCAACTGGCAACATTATTGCTGCGGCCGGGTCAGCCGCCCACATGGAGCTGAGCTTGATTGGTCATACCGCAGACGTGCCACTGGGTGGTTTTTTCTTCTGAGCTTGCACTCCCTTCATTAATTCTGGAAAACATTATGCAAATCACATCTTTCAAATTTTCAATGATGTCTGCGCTGTGCACTGCTTGCCTGACTGCTTCCCTGGTCGCTTGCGGTGGCGGTGGCGGAGGCGGCTCGCCAGCAGCCAGCACCCCTGCGCTGCCTACCGGTGCTGTCGCGATCAGTGGCACAGCCAGCCAAGGCGAGACACTGTCCGTCGCTTCTGGCACGCTGGCTGACGCAGACGGGTTGGGCACCATCAGCTACCAATGGTTGGCTGGCGGTGTTCCCATTGCGGGGGCCACCAGCGCCACCTTCACGCTGACATCGACCCAAGTGGGCAAGGTTGTTAGCGTGCAGGCAAGCTACGTGGACGGCAAGGGCAACCCCAAAACAGTGACCCAGACGCTGAGCACGGCGGTCATTTTGGGTGTTGGCGATTTACCAGGTATCTGGAACGGAACCGTGGGTGGCGGTCAAGCCTCGGCCGTGATACTGTCCAACGGCAATGCCTGGATCGTGGCCAATAATGCCGGTCAGGTTCAGCTTTACACCGCTACGCTGTCAGGAACCGACACGGTCTATACCGGCAGTGGCAAGCAATTTATTTCGGGCTCGGCAGCGGCTCCGATTGCAGTGTCGTTTGCACCAACGGTGGTGTCCAAGGCCTCTCTGGGTGGCACATTGACACCTGCTGGCCAGGCTGCACAGACCTTGAGTTTCACTTACGACAGTCGTTATCAAACGGCGGCTGCGCTGGCCGATGTGACGGGTAAGTGGCAGGGCACAAAAAGTGCGGGCGCCGTGGTGGTGACCTGGGACGTGAGTGCTGCGGGTGCGCTCACGGGCAGCAGCACGGCGGGCTGCACCTACACCGGTGCCCTTGCGGTGCACTCGTCGGTCGGTGTCTTTGATCTGACCCTGAATGAGACGTGTGCTGCTACGGTCAAGGCATTCACTGGAATTGTGACGCTTAACGCGGCCAAAACTAGTGCCAACTTTGCCTTCGCAACAGCAAATGGCTCTGAGGGCGATATTCAGTCTACAAACAAGCAACCTTAGCAAGATCAAAAATTGACCTTCACTGATGAGTCGTCTTCATGACGTCACAGGGATGGTGATTGTGCTGCCTGTTTTAGGAGGGCGAATGGTAATACCTTTACTGGATGGTGTTGTGCAACGGCGATTAGTGGTGCAAATACGCGAGGCGATGAAAAGGCTTGCGTATCTGCTGGATGCTGCATCCGAGCAAACCCCCTCAAAATATCTGTCTCAACCAAAAGACTCCCTACAAAAAGAAAATTTGGATGCGACTGTGCCAAGCCCGCATACGCCTACGCAAGGGGCGTGATTGACAGGGTCTGATTCTGTTTCTGTTCCTGTTTCATCAGCGAGAATAGCGGCTCGCAAAATTCTAATTCTCCTGACGTGATCCATCGCGCGTCTAAACTCCTTGCATGAACTCAGCACAGCCAACCACCGAACTCCGCCAAGCCATTGCCGAGCTGCGTCCGCAGTTCAAGCAGGCCGCCTGGTTTAGTCTGTGTGCCAGCATGCTGGTGCTGGCGCCTTCGGCCTATATGCTGGAGGTGTATGACCGGGTGGTTAACAGCCGCAGCCACATGACGCTGGCGATGGAAACCTTGTTGGTGTTGGCCGCATATGTGCTGATGGAAGTGCTCGACTGGGTGCGCTCCGAGGTCTTGCTGGGTGCTTCACACGCATTTGACAAGCGCATGAGCAGCCGGGTTTTCAGCGCCATTTTTGAGGCGAACCTGAAACGCCTGCCCGGTGGCACGGCACAACCGATGAACGACTTTCGCCTGGTGCGCGATTTTCTCTACAACCCGGTGCTGCTGGCCTTCATGGAGGCACCTGTCTCGCTGGTCTTTTTGGTGCTGATCTTCGCTATCAGCCCTGTGCTGGGTTGGTCGGCCGTGGTGGCTGCCATCTTTCAGGTAGGGGTGGGTTGGCTCAATGAGCGTAGCACCCAGCCGCCGCTGCTCGCGGCTAACCGCAGCGCTGTTGCCGCCCAGGTTTATGCCGACGGCACCCTGCGCAATGCCCAGGTGATCGAATCGATGGGCATGCTGCGTGACATTCATCAGCGCTGGATCAGTAAGCAGCGCGAGTTCTTGGGACTGCAAGCGAACGCCTCCATCCATGCTGGGTATTACCAGGCTCTTTCCAAGTTATTGCAAAACACCGTGAGCTCAGGTTTGCTGGGTTTGGGGGCCTGGCTGCTGCTGCGCAATCAGCTCAATGGCGGTGCAGCCTATATGATCGTCGCTTCAATTTTGGGGGGGCGTGTGCTGGCACCCTTGCTGCAGATCGTCACACAGTGGCAAACCGTGGTGAACGTGCGCGGAGCCTATGCCCGGCTCGACAACTTGCTGGTTGCGGTGCCGGTGCGCGCAGCGGCCATGCCCTTGCCAGCCCCAGCGGGAAGTCTGCAGGTTGAAAGCCTGGTTGCCGGCGCACCTGGCGCGTCAGTGCCAATCTTGAAAGGCTTGAGTTTCAACCTGCAAGCCGGGGAAGTGCTGGCCGTGGTGGGTGCCTCAGCCTCGGGTAAAACCACGTTGGCCCGATTGTTGGTGGGCTTGTGGCCGGCTTCGAACGGTAAAGTGCGTCTGGATGGCGTGGATGTTTACACCTGGAGCAAGGCAGAGTTAGGCCCGCATATTGGTTATATGCCGCAGGGTGTTGAGCTGTTTGACGGGAGCCTTGGCGAAAACATTGCCCGCTTTGGTGACGTGGATATGGCCAAAGTCCAGGTTGCTGCCAAAGCAGTGGGTCTGCACGAAATGATTACAGCTTTGCCGCAAGGCTACGACACCCAAGTTGGGCGCGAAGGCGCCATGCTCTCGGGTGGCCAGCGCCAGCGCGTGGCTTTGGCGCGTGCCCTTTACGGCAAGCCGGCATTTGTTGTGCTCGACGAACCCAATTCGAGTCTGGATGAACAAGGTGATGCCGCCTTGGCGCAAGCCATTGCTCAGCGCGCTGCCAGCGGCACTACTTTTGTGGTGATGACACACCGCACCAGCGTGCTGGCGGTGGCCAGCAAAATGCTGGTGCTGCGCGATGGCCAAGCGCAGTTGTTTGGCCCGCGCGATGAAGTGCTCAAGGCCCTGAGCGATGCTGCAGCGCAGGCGCGCCAACCCCAAGCGGCCAGCGCCGCGCGCAATTGAACGACAGCGAGATGCAAATACCCACTTTTTTCACACGCAGCCCGCTGACCCGCATTTTGTGGAGTTTTCGGTGCGAGTTTTTGATTGTGGGGGTCTTCAGCATGCTGGCCAATGTGCTAATGCTCTCGCCCACGCTGTATATGTTGCAGGTCTATGACCGCGTGCTCAGCAGCCAAAGCGAGCTGACCTTGGTGGCCATGTCGTTGTTGACGCTGTTTCTGTTTGCTGTCATGGGGTTTGCCGAGTGGATGCGCTCGCGCGTGCTGATCAGCGCGGGTGTGCGTCTGGACGAAGCCCTGAGCACCCAGGTGTTCAATGCCAGCTTCGAAGCGCATTTGAGCCAGGCTGGCGCCAGCCCGTCGCGTGCTTTTGGCGATCTGATTCAAATCCGCCAGTTTTTAACAGGCAACGGCATTTTTGCGTTTTTTGATGCACCCTGGGCGCCCATTTATATGGCGGTGCTGTTTTTGCTGCACCCCTTGCTGGGTGTGTTGAGTCTTGTTTTTGCCGTTTTCCAGGCAGCGCTGGCCTGGTTTGGGCATCGTCATACCCTGGCGCCTGCCGAAGCCGCTACCCAGGCCGGTGCCGACGCAACCCAGTTTTTGCAAGGCAAGTTACGCAATGCCGAGGTCCTTGAATCGATGGGCATGCTGCAAAACCTGCAAACCCGCTGGGCTCTGCGACATCAAAACCATCTGGATAAAAGCAGCGCGGCCCAGCAACTCACGCACCGCATCACCGCCATGAGCAAGTTCATTCGTTACAGCCAGCAATCGCTTTCACTGGCCGCGGGGGCGTTGCTGGTGATCGACGGGCAATTGACACCGGGCGGCATGATCGCCGCCAATGTGCTGATGTCGCGCGCGCTGGCGCCGATTGATACGTTGGTGGGGAGTTGGCGCCAGTTCATCGGCATGCGTTTTGCCTTTGGCCGGCTTGAGCAAATGCTGCTCGATTTTCCCGAGCGCGACCCAGCTCTCAAACGTGTGGCACCCAAAGGCGAGGTGCGTTTGCAAGACGTGTTTGCCACAGCGCCAGGTCGCGCCGATCCGATTCTGAAAAATATCCAGCTGACAGCGCCGGTGGGAAGTGTGACCGCCGTGATGGGGCCTTCGGGTTCGGGTAAATCGACTCTGGCACGCGTGTTGATGGGCATTTGGCCAGACGTCTCGGGACAGGTTTTGCTCGATGGTTTGCCGATGGATGGTTGGAACCGGATTGAGCTGGGCCCGAATTTAGGTTATTTGCCGCAAGACATCGAGTTGTTTGAAGGCACGATTGCCGAAAACATTGCCCGTTTTTCAGAAGTCAACCCGACTTTGGTGATTGAAGCGGCACAAAGTGCCGGCCTGCACGAGATGATTTTGCGCTTTCCCAAAGGCTACGATACGCCGATTGGTGAGGCGGGTAATTTGTTGTCAGGTGGCCAGCGCCAACGCATTGGTTTGGCGCGTGCGCTCTATGGCAATCCGAAACTTGTGGTGCTTGATGAACCTAATGCCAACCTGGATGAGGCTGGTGAGGCCGCTTTGTATAAGTCGGTGGCACAACTCAAGGCCAAAGGCTGCACCGTATTTTTAATGACGCACCGGCCTGGCGCTCTGGCCGTAGCCGACCGGCTTTTGCTATTGCAGGACGGTCAAGTGGTTGCCAGTGGACCACGAGATGGCGTTATCGCGGCCATGCAAGCCAACAGACACGCTTCTACTCCCGGGCCTGGCGCTGCTATTGCTGCGGCTTAAGTTTTCTTATTGACCGATTACCAAGACATCAAGACTGACATGGCTACCCAAGATATTTCAAAGAGTTCGCCGTCCGATGCACCGAGCGATGCACAAGTCATATCCAAAAAAACTGGGCGTGCTGCACGCATAGGACTTTGGGCATTGGCGCTTGGTTTTGGCGGATTTTTGGCATGGGCTAGTTTTGCTCCGCTGGACGAAGGGGTGCCCAGCTCAGGCATGGTCTCGATTGACACCAAACGCAAAACCGTTCAGCATTTGAGCGGCGGTTTGATCAAGGACGTGCTGGTGCGTGAAGGCGACCTCGTTAAAGAAGGTCAATTGTTGATTCGGCTCGATGAAGCCGTGGCGCGCGCCACCTTTGAGGCCGCACGGCAGCGCTATGTGGGCCTGCGCGCCATGGAAGGGCGTTTGCTGGCCGAGCAACGTGGGCAGGGCAAAGTCAGCTTTCACCCTGACGTGCTAGAGGCGAGCCAGCAAGATGCGCAAATGCGCGAGGTGGTTTATACGCAAGAGCAGTTGCTCAACGCACGCCGTGCCGCCCTGCAAGCCGAATTGCAATCCACCCAAGAAAGCATTCAGGGGCAGCAAGGCTTGATTCAGTCTTATGAGAGCATGTTGGAAAACCGCAAAAACCAGCACAACCTGCTTGGTGAAGAGCTCAACAACACGCGTGAAATGGTCAAAGAGGGCTATGCACCACGCAACCGGCAGCTAGAGCTGGAGCGCATGCGCGCCGATGCCAGCGCTTCGATGGCGGAGCTCTTGGGGAACACGATTCGTGCCAAACGCAGCATCACCGAATTGCAGCAGCGTGCCATTTTGCGGCAACAGGAATACCGCAAAGAAGTCGAAACACAGCTCGCTGAAGTCAGTCGCGAAGTGCCAGGCGATGCCGAAAAATACCGTGCGGCCAAAGACGATTTGGGTCGCATCGAGATCAAGTCACCGGCAACGGGACAGGTGGTTGGCTTGGCGTTTCAAACCGTGGGTGGGGTTGTTGGCCCTGGGCAGAAGCTGATGGACATCGTGCCACAAGATCAGGCTTTGCTGATCGAATCTAGGGTGGCACCGCACCTGATTGATCGGGTGCATCAAGGTCTGCCGGTGGATGTGCGTTTTTCGTCATTTGCACACACGCCCCAATTGGTCGTTCAAGGCAAGGTGGTGTCGGTGTCGGCAGATTTGCTGGTTGATCCGCAAACTGGGGTGGGCTACTACTTGGCTCGTGTGGGGGTTACGGCGGATGGCTACCAGCAGCTGGGCAAGCGCGTGCTTCAGCCTGGCATGCCGGTCGAGGTGGTTTTTATCACCGGGCAACGCTCGTTGCTAACCTATCTGCTGAACCCGCTGACCAAGCGCATGGCCGCATCGATGAAAGAAGAGTAGCCCATGAAGAACCGGTCTTTCAAGCATGCTCACCCTGCCAAATGGTCAATTTGCCAGGCTTTGGTGTGCCTGGCACCGAGCTTGGGCTTTGCCATGCCAGCCACCGAGCTACCCGCTTTGCAAGCGCGTGAAGGTGAGCAGCAACCCGTATTCGTCGCATCGACTGTTGCTCTTGAATCGATGAATTTGTTGCAGGTGTATGAAGCAGCTCAGCTGCAAGATGCTAGCTTTCAGGCAGCCAAGGCCACGGCAGCAGGCGAGCGTGAGCGGCTGCCGCAGGCCAAAGCGCAAATGTTGCCGAGTTTGAGCGCGAGTTTGTCGCGCAACAATAACCAGCTCGAGAGCAAGAGTAGCAACAATTTGGGGCAGGAGATCACGACCAACGTGGGCTACCCCAGCAGCAACAAAACGCTGACACTGCGCCAGGCCTTGTATCGTCCCCAGCTCACGGCGCAATATGAGCAGGCACAGGCGCAGGTCGATGCAGCCGCTGCAACGCTGGCACAAGAAGAGCAAAGTCTGGTTGTGCGCGTGAGCAGTATTTATTTTGAGGCGCTGCTGACGCATGACCAATTGGCCTTAGTGTTGGCGCAGCAAGATGCTTACACCACGCAGTTGGATGCGGCGCGCAAGGCTTTGGCCAGCGGTTCGGGCATTCGCACCGATATCGACGAAGCTCAGGCGCGCTTGGACATGAGTGCCGCGCAGGCGCTTGAAGCGCGCCAAAACATGGCCTATACCCTGGCACAACTGCAATCGCTGATCAATCAACCGGTGAGCAAGCTGGCCACGCTGGACGTTGCCAGCTTGCAGCTCGACTACCCAGAGCCTAATCGACTGGAACGCTGGCTCGAGCGTGCCGAACAAAACAGTCCGCAAATCCAGTCACTCAAAGCGCGCATTGAAGTAGCACGTCAAGAGGTTGATAAAACCCGCTCGGGTCACTATCCAACATTGGATGCACTGGCGCAATGGACTCAAAGCGAGAGCGAAAACGTCACCAACACCAGTTCCCGCTACACCAACAATTCGATCGGTCTGCAGCTGAATATTCCTTTGTTCTCCGGTGGTTACGTGAATGCAGCCGTGCGCCAAGCATTGGCTGGGCAGGAGCGAGCTGAGCAAACACTCGAGGCAAGCCGGCGTGAGTTGGAACTGCGGGTGCACAAAGAGTTTCGTGGTGTGACGGAAAACATTCTCAAAATCAAGGCGCTGGAGCAAGCTCTGCGCTCGGCCGAGCAATTGGTGGTGTCAAACCGCAAGGCGCAGCAGGCCGGTAGTCGCACCATGCTGGATATTTTGAACGCACAGCAGCAACGCACGCTGGTGCAACGCGACCTGGCACAGGCGCGCTACTTGTATCTGCTGTCCAAAGTACGCTTGCTCGCTCTGGCGGGGGGGGCTGACCGCGCGGCGGTGGCAGCCATCAACCGGATGTTGCGCCATTGGTAATTCCATATTCAGATCAATCCGAAATGTCGTATCGATCTGGAAACGGAATAAGCGCATCGCTGCAAACGTAAAATCACCCGGTGCTGCAACAACGAACCCTCAAATCCCTGACCCGAGCCGTTGGCGTGGGACTGCATAGCGGGCAGCGCGTCGAAATCACCTTGCGGCCGGCGCAGCCCGACACAGGCATTGTTTTTCGGCGTGTTGACTTGCCCGACCCGGTGGATATACCCGTATCCGCTTTGGCCGTAACCGACACGCGCATGGCCTCCACCATCTCCAAGGGCAACGCCAAGGTGCACACGGTTGAGCACCTGATGTCAGCTTGCGCCGGCTTGGGAGTGGACAACCTGTATGTGGATATCACCGCCGAAGAAGTGCCGATTCTTGACGGCTCGGCTGCTTCGTTTGTTTTTTTGCTGCAAAGCGCGGGTATTGCGCTGCAAAACGCACCACGCCGCTTTATTCGACTGCTGGAACCGGTTGAGGTGCGCCAGGGGCAAGGCGACAACGAAAAATGGGCGCGTTTGTCACCCTATCACGGCTACCAACTTAATTTCGAAATTGATTTCAGTCACCCGGCAGTTGATTCAACTGGCCAGCGCGTCTTGTTTGACATGGGCACAGGCTCTTACTCTAAAGACATTGCCCGCGCACGCACTTTTGGCTTTACCAAAGACGTCGAAATGATGCGTGCCAACGGCCTGGCGCTTGGCGGTGGGCTCGACAACGCCATTGTGATGGATGACTACAAGGTTCTCAACGCCGGTGGTTTGCGCTACGACGATGAGTTTGTCAAACACAAAATTCTCGATGCCATGGGCGATTTGTATTTGTTGGGTAAGCCGATGCTGGCCAGTTACAGCGCGTTTCGATCGGGTCATGCGCTCAACAACCTGCTGTTGCGCGAACTGTTGCAGCACACCAACGCCTGGGACGTTGTGACGTTCGATGATGAAAAACTCGCGCCAGAGGGCTTCGCCAAGCTCGCGCGCGCCTGGTAGGAGCGTGCACGATGCTGCTTTTTCGCTGGTTGGTTTTGTTGCTGCTGTTAGGTGCTTTGGTGTCGTTTGGCTTTTATGTCGGCACCGGTGACCCGCGTTTCAAACGTTACGGCTGGATGTCCTTGAAATGGGCATTGATGTCCGGGTTTGGTTTCTTTGCGGTGCTGATTCTTGAGCGTGTTGTCTAGCTGTGCTCAGGGATGCTTCAAAATCTTATAGAAAATAGGCTTCTGACGCTTATGCAGAAAGCGTGAGTAGCTACTTTAGTTGTAGCAATTAGAATGCTGCTTTGCTCTTTCACTTCAACCTTAATCCACATGCCTATGAATACGATTTTTAAAATGGTCTTATTGGTTTCGACCCTGAGTCTGGGTAGCAGTTGGGCTGCCGATGCCACACTCGAAGCCGCAGCCAAAGAAGCTGGCGCGCTCGTCACGCCCAGTGGCTTGGTGTACCGTTCGCTCAAAGATGGCAGCGGTGCCAGCCCCAAGGCCAGCGACACCGTCAAGGTCAATTACCGGGGCACCTTCCCCGATGGCAAAGAATTCGACAGCTCCTACAAACGCAACCAGGCAATTGAGTTCCCCTTGAGCAACGTTATCAAGTGCTGGACTGAGGGTGTGCAGCGCATGAAAATTGGTGGCAAGGCCAAGCTGACCTGCCCGGCATCAATTGCCTATGGCGAGCGCGGCGCAGGGGGTGGCCTGATTCCGCCGGGCGCGACCCTGCTGTTTGAAGTTGAGCTTCTGGGAATTAACGGGAAATAGCCCTGTAGAGCACGTCCATAGGGCGTGAGCAGCTCTTTTATTGGTAGCAATATTGACCCTCATCAGTGGGTTATGGTGCGCACCAGTCGCACAAAATTGTTGATGTGAACTGCGTCGCCCTGTGGGCCACGGCCCGAGCTGTAGAACGCTGGGTTGCCGGCTTTGGGGTCGCTGCGCTGAGCGCCCGCACCATGCACATCTTGCCAGACACCGCGCATCAAGCCGAGTGAGCGCCCAAAAGAGAGATACACCGCGTTGCTGCCGGCATAGGGTGAGGCGTGTGTGGTGCTGCTCCAAAATGCCGGGTAATCGGTTTGTCCGGCTTCGTTGGTGACAGCCGTGGTGTGAAAGATCGGGTTGATGGCGGCCGATTGACTGCTATCGGGGGAGCGCGCGTAGTCCACAATGCTTTGCAGTTCTTTGGCATCGGGCAGTCGCCAGTCGCTGTAGCCCAAATAAGCCTGTGCGTTTTTGCTTTGCGCCCAGGCCAGTGCCTGCTGCCAGTTCATGCCCTCGCCACTGTCAGTACGCGACCACATCAGACCGGTTGCCAAGTCGCTCACGGTGTCATTCGCAGAAGCCACAAAATTGTTTTGTCCATAAGCGGGGTTGCCGCGCACACACAAAACAAAGAAAGTTTTCTCTGAACCACCCGGCATTTTGAGGTCGTAGCCCTTGATGCGACCATCAGCAAAGTTCACGCCAAAGAGCTTTTTTGAGTTGAACCAGTTGCTGTTGACGTAGAGCGTGCTAGAGGCATATTGCGCATCGATCACGCGTTCACCTTGGCTGGTCTGGCCGTAGGCAAAGGCAAAGTAACGGGTGTCGATAAAAGGCGTAAGCTGGGCTGTCAGCACATTCGGTGCTGGGTCGGTGCCATTGAAATTGATCAGCGAATAAAGTTCTTTGATGCTGGGCAGGCGCCAGTCGGAATAGCCTGCGAAATGAGCCGCGTTGAGCTCGGCTGGCCGGCGTTGGGCTTGTGCCCAGTCCAGTTTGTCGGCGCGTGTCAACTGCTGATCATGGTTGATATCGGGGCTGCGCTGCCAGGTCAGGCCGGTGCTGGTGTCTTGCACCGTCAAGCCGTCACTTGCCAGCGACAAGCGGGCAGGAACCTGGTTTGTTTGTGCATTTTGGCCATAAAACGACTGTCCAAGCGCAGGGCAGGGGATCGCATGAAAATCGTCGTAACAGGCACTTTGTTGGGTGCTGGTGATGCGGTAGGGCGGCGCTAATGGCTCGGCACAGACGCCCGTCACCAGGGCGCAGAGCGATAAACTGAAACCGAACAAATGTGTTTTCATGGCAACTCTCCATGCGTTGAGATGTCGGCATTGTGGAGGCCCAACATCACAGCGCAGCGCGCCTCACGATGACGGTTTTGTCATGCTATCAACCCCATCTTGCGGGTTACACGGTAAAGTCAGGACAAATTCAACTTGACCTTCGGTGGGTGGCTTGAGCGTGATGTCGCCACCGTGGGCACGGGCAATTTCGCGCGACAGGCTCAAACCCAGTCCAACCCCTTCAACCTGCCTGCTGTGTGCCGTGTCAGCGCGGTAAAAGCGTTCAAACAGTTTGCTCTCGTCGAGCTTGGCGATGCCATGCGATGCATTCGTAACCGTCACTTCAATCTGCTGGGCGTGGCGCTGTGCGCAAAGGTGAATCCAGCCAGGTTCGAGGTTGTATTTGATGGCGTTGCCGATCAGGTTGTGCAACACCTGGCGCAGCAGGCTGCTGTCTGCCGCAAGCACCAAGTTCGCTTCAATGGCGCTGCTGAGCTGCAGCTGAGGTGCCAGCATCTGCGCGTCTTCGAGCAAGTCTTGCAGAGCCAGCGTCAAGTCAAATGGTTCCTTGAAAACACGCATGCGCCCAGCATCGGCTTGCGCCAGCAGCAGTAATTTGCGCGAGATCGTGGAGAGTCGGCGCACTTCGTCCAGAATGCTGGTGAGCTCGCCTTGCAAGACCGAGCCATCTTCTGCCTGATGGATGGCGCGCTCAAGCTGACCTTGCAAAATCGCCAAGGGTGTTTTAAGTTCGTGTGCTGCATCGGCAGAGAAGCGGTTGGCCTGCAAGAAGCTGCGCTCCAGGCGTTCGAGCATGCTGTTGAATACGCCGATCAGTTCCCTGAATTCGCGGTCTTCTCCGATGGCAGCGATGCGTTGATCCAATCCCTGGGCAGTCACCTGCCGGGTTGCCGCGGTGAGTTTTTTTAGCGGCCGCAGAGCCCGGCTGGAGAGCACCCAGGCGCCCAGACTGATCAAAATTAAGGAAAAAGGGATGGCCACTAAAAAGGCATTGCGCACACTGATCATGTCGTCATCGATGACTTTGGCATTCACGCCAATCAGGACGCGGGCACGGTCGGTGCTGGCCAGCCCCATGCGCCACTGCTGAGTGCCAATATCTCGAAAAATGACCGAGGCCGCCGGACGCATGCCGGGTGGTAGGAAGTCTGTGCCGGGTGGCGCCTTGGGGTTGCCTTCTGATGGCGCTGAGCCTTGAGAGAGACGCGCGCCGTCAGGCGGAGGGGGTCTGAGCAGTTGAATCCAGGGGCCGGGCTTGTGGGCATCCTGCCGACTCGGCCAAGGCAGGCGATCGGTTTCGAGGCTGTTGGGCCAGTCTGCGGATTGGTAAATTACCTGCCCTGCAGCGTCTTGCACCAGCAGCAAAAGTTCATCGGATTGACGCAATCCAAAATTGCTCAACACGGTGGACTCAAAGCGCTGCCAGGCAAAGGGGGTGCGTGTACGCCCAGCTTCGCGCTCAGCGTGGGCACGCACTTCGCTGTCGATGCGCTCGATTTGAATGCCACGAATCAGCCACCAGGAGCCGATGCCAAAACCGCTCAGAGCCAGGCCACTGACGAGTACCGAAAGCCAGATCAGGCGAACTTGAAACGATTTGATCATGTGGGCCGATTCTCGCTATCGACGACCAAAGCCTGACAGGCAGCCAGCTTGCGAAAGCGGTAACCGACTCCGCGCACGCTCTCAATGGCCGACAAGCCATCTGCAGCAACGCCAATCGAGGCCATTTTTTTGCGAATGCGCTGAATACACACATCGATGATGTTGGTGCTGGGATCAAAGTCGTAGTCCCACACGTGTTCCAAAATTTGCGTGCGGGTAAAAACCCGACCGGGCGAACGCATCAGGTATTCGATCAGGTTGAACTCGCGCCCGGTCAGATCGACGGTTTCACCGCACCAGGTCACCTCACGCGTGATGCGGTCGAGCTTGAGGTCACCCACGCTCAAAATGTTTTGCCGTTCGCCAGAAACCCGGCGCAGTAGCGCTTGTACCCGGGCGACAAGTTCTTCAACAAAAAAGGGCTTGGCCAGATAGTCATCGGCACCCAGTGACAAACCCTCAATGCGGTCATCGAGCTCATTGCGCGCGGTGAGCAAGATCACCGGCGTCACGTTGCCAGCCTTGCGCAACCCCTTGAGTATCGACAAGCCATCGCGACCGGGCAGCATGATGTCGAGCACGATCACATCAAAGTTGCCCGTGCTGGCTTTGTCGTAGCCATCGATGCCGTTGGCGCAGTGTTCGCAGACGAAACGCTGCTCTTTGAAGCCTGCGCAAACGAAGTCGGCGATCTTTTTTTCGTCTTCAACCAGTAGTATTTTCATGATCAGATCCTCACCGCGAGCTTACGCCATCGCACGGCAAGCAAGATTACAAAACTGTCACGCAGGGTCACGGCATGCCGTTATGCAGCGCCAGCAAAATTCATCCTGCACAATGCAAGAGCCATTTAGGCGCTAACTGATAAATTATTTCAACGGAGTCACATTCATCATGAAACCTTCAACTTTGCTGGCAACCCTGCTGGCATCCCTGACCTTATTGGCTGCTCCCGTTATTGCCCAAGAGGTGCTTTGGCAAAACTCTTACCAGTTTGAGTCAGCTGGCAAATACACCGAGGCACTCAGTGCCATTGATCAGGTTGCAGCCAACGGCCCAGAGGCCGAGCTGAAATTGTTGCGCAGAGGCTGGTTATATTATTTGCCCGGACGATTTGACGAATCGATTCGTGAGTATCGGCTGGCGGTCGAGCGCAATCCAAAATCGGTGGATGCCCGTTTGGGTTTGACGCTGCCTTTGCTGGCCGCCAAGCGCTGGCGTGAAGCTGAGCAAAGTGCCCAAGCCGCTTTGAACTTGGCACCGAACAATTACACCGCCATGTTGCGTCTGGTGCTGGCGTTGGAGGCGCAAAAAGACTGGTCTGTCATGGCAAAAATCACCACGGCCATGGTGCAAAGCTATCCCTCCGATGCCACCGCGCATGTTTATATGGCACGTGCCAGCGCCTGGCTGGGCAAGCGTGATGATGCGATGGCTTCTTATGTTGCGGTGCTGGCGCGTTACCCAGGGCATCTCGAGGCCAAGGCCTATCTCGAAAAGAAATAAAGCCGACGGATGCAAAAGCGCGTGCAAAAGATTTCTTCAATCGATGATTTAACTTAACCCAACAGCAGTTTATGAACAGCTTTGATTTGAAGCAAAAGCGCCTGTCGCTCTGGTGTTCGTTGCACACAGCCGTGCAGCAAAAACCGGTGCCGGTTGCCGAAATAACCCAGCAGTTGCACGAGCTTGCGCAGATCGATCGGTTTTGGACTTTTCCGGGTGGTGCGGTCATGTTGCGCTTGCAGCAGTATGTGGCGCAAGCGCAGTATGTTTTGCTGGCGCAATTGCTTGGCAACTGCTGTCATGCGCTGACTAAAGAGCGCTATCGGCAGCAAGTTTTCAGCCCGTTTCAAACCAACTTGCAACGCCTCGATCGCCCGGTGTTGCAACAAGATGATGCTTTGCAAGCGCAGTCGGCGCAAGTTTTCAAGCCTTATTTTGAGGTGCTGCTGGTGCACCCGCTGGCGCAAGAATACGAGATGCTTTATCGCCAGCAACTGGCGCAACTCAAATCTGCACATGACGAATTTTTTTACGACATTGTGCTGGTGGCTTGTGCCGAGGACGCCTTAAGCGCAGCGCTGGCCAACACCGATATTCAGGCCTGTGTTTACCTGCACCATGTGCCGGAGTCATCGGCTGATTCGAGCGCACTCTATGCGCGCTACAGCCAGCCACTTTTGCAAACCACGCTGCCGGCGCGCTGGCAAGACCGCCTTGAAGTCAATTTGTGCCGCAGCCTGCGCAGCATGCGCGCCGAACTGAATCACTATCTCATCAGCGATCAGCCTCCAGCTGACATGGTGTTTGAAACACGCCATCAATTTGATCGTGTGCTGTTTCATGTGAATCCGTTTCAGGATTTACATCAGGCCATTTTGAATGGCGTGCGGCAACGCTACAGCGCGCCATTTTTTGATGCTTTGCAGGCCTATAGCCGTCAGCCCAAGGGCGTTTTTCATGCGCTGCCCTTGTCGCGTGGTGCCTCAGTGAAAGATTCGCCGTGGATTCACGACATGTTGGACTTTTACGGTGCCAACCTGTTTTTGGCAGAAACCTCATCCACACAGGGCGGACTGGATTCCCTGCTTGACCCGACCGGCGCCATCAAGCAGGCGCACACCAAGGCGGCCGAGTGCTTTGGTGCGGATGCCAGTTTTTTTGTGACGAACGGCACCTCGACCTCGAACAAAATTGTCATGCAGGCGAATTTGAAGCCAGGCGACATCGTGCTGATCTCGGCCGATTGCCATAAATCGATCCCTTACTCGGTGATGCTCACCGGGGCGCTGCCGATTTTTCTGGAGACTTACCCGCTGGTTGACTACGACCTGTATGGCTGCATTGATCTAGCGCAGATCAAAGCCGTCATGCTCGACCTGAAAAAACACGGTCGACTGGATCGCCTGAAACAGATCACCCTGACCAATTCGACCTTTGACGGGCTGATTTACCACTGTGAAAACTTCATGATGGAACTGCTCGGCATCAAGCCTGACGTGATTTTTCATTGGGACGAGGCCTGGTTTGCTTTTGCGCATTTCCATCCGCTTTACCACAGCCGAAGTGCCATGGGAGCTGTGAAGAAAATTCGCCAGCGTTTGCAAGATCCGCAATATCACCAGTTTTATGCACTTTGGCAGGCCCAATTTGAGGCCAATGACGACCCCGATAAGTGGCTGAAAACGGTGTATCCGGACCCGGCACAGGTGAGTTTGCGGGTGTATGCCACTCAGTCGACGCACAAAACACTGTCGGCGTTTCGCCAAGCATCGATGATTCATGTGGCCGATGCCCGTTTCGAGCAGGCTAATTTTCTCGATGCGTTTCGCATTCATACCTCTACCTCGCCCAATTACCAGATCATTGCCTCACTCGACATGGCGCGTCGTCAGGCGGCACTGGAGGGGTTTCACCGGGTGCGCGAGTGTTTGCGCCTGTCTTTGCAGTTGCGCCAGCGCATTCGTGAGTCGACACTGTTGCAGACTTATTTTTCAGTCCTGGGCGATGCGCAGATGATTCCGGCGTGCTACCGCAGCAACTCGACTGCCGATGAACCTGGCGATATCGCAGGCTTGAGTGCGCTCTGGGGTCAGTCTGATTTTGTGGTTGATCCTACCCGGATCACGCTCGATGTCAGCCGTAGCGGACTTAACGGCAGCAGTTTTCGGCAATTGCTGATGACCCGCTATGACATTCAGGTGAACAAAACCTCACGCCATACCGTGCTGTTTTTAATCAACATTGGCGCTACCCAGGCCAGTGTGGACTATCTGGTGCAAGTGTTGCATGAAATGGCCGCACGCTTTGCGACCGAGCACCGACGTCTGGCGCTGAACATCGAGCCATCCATCGCCTTGCCTGCGAAACGCATTTTCCATGCTGTTTTTGTGCCTTTTGAGAGTGGCGATTGCCAGGCTAGCGACGTGCGGCGTGCTTATTACGCAGGCGAACAAGAGGCCAATGTGACTTACATCAGCTTGTCTTTGGAGACGCTGGCGCAGGCCAAGCTTGGCAAGCAATGGGTCTCAGCAAGTTTTGTGACACCTTATCCGCCCGGTTTTCCGGTGCTGGTGCCAGGGCAGATCATCACCGTAGAAATTCTCATTTTTTTTCAGCACGTCAAGGTTAAAGAAATTCACGGATTCGATTTTGAACGCGGTTTTCGCGTGTTTACCGAAGACTATTTGCATACCGAGGAAGCAGCATGAACAAAACGTTAGCAAGCAAAAAAGTTTTGCACAGTGTGCAAGACATCAAGGCGCACTTTGCCCATAACAGCGTGCCTTTGTTCTTTATCAGTGCCATCAATTTCAACATGATGGGCATGCACGAATGGGTGAAAAACTGGCACAACATCAATTTGCTCGATTGCTACGATGGTGCCCATCCGTGCGCCTTGGTGATCGCGGACGATCACGCCCAGGTGTTCGAAGGAATTGAAGACGTGAACCGTTATTTGTTGAACAGCTCAGCTACACGCGAGTTGATCGCTCGTGCCAAAAAGCAGTCGGGCGGGCCAGCCCAGGCACTCTTTTTGTTTTTTGACCCGCAAATTGAAGACTTGTGCGAAGGCTTGGGCCTGGAGGTGGTGCTGCCAAAAAATGCGCTGGTGCGCGAGATCGACAGCAAGATTGTCACCACCGAAATCGGCAATGCCGCCGGTGTGGCGAGTGTGCCCAATGTGCTGGCGCGTGTGTCGTCTTATGCCGATCTGCAAGCGCTGGCTGAGCAGGCGGGTTTGGGTTCGCGCTGGGTGATTCAAACGGCTTATGGCGACTCGGGCAAAACCACATTTTTCATTGCCTGTGAAGCAGACTACAACGCAGTGGCACAGCAAATCCAAGCGCAAGACAAAGTTAAGGTGATGCGCTGGTTGCGCTGCGTGGGCACGGCGATTGAGGCCTGTGCGACGCGCTGGGGCACTTTTGTGGGGCCGCTGCTGTCAGAAATGATTGGCATTGAATCGCTCACGCCCTATCGCGGTGGCTGGTGTGGTAACGAGGTTGATCAAGTGGCGTTTGGCGCTGATGTTCGGCGGCAGGTGCAGCAAAAATCTCAGGCCATGGGCGATGCGCTGTATCAGCGTGGTTACCGAGGCTATTTTGAGCTTGATTTTCTGCTCGACATTGACACGGGCGAGGTGTTTTTGGGAGAACTCAACGCGCGTATCAGTGGTGTCAGTGCACTCACCAACATGTCGGACTACGCCATGGCACAAATACCATTGTTCCTGTTTCATTTGCTTGAATACGACCCTGCCATAGATTTAACGCTTGACGTGGCGCAATTTAACCAGGCCATGCAGGAACAGGGTGCGCAAGGTGTTTCGGTGCAACTGATTCTGAAATACACCGGGGCTGAACTGCAGCATCTGACTCAGGCGCCGGTCTCTGGTGTTTATGCCTTGCAGGACGACGGAACGCTGCAATTTGAAGCGGCGAGTGTGAACCGGCGCGACGCGCTGGGCGCAAACCAGGCCTATGTGTTGCGCATCATGTCGGCTGGGGAGTGTGTCTATCACGGTGCCGATCTGGCGATCATGTTTGTCAATGAAGTGGTTCGATCTGCCGATGGCGCGCTGAATGCGGCAGGTGTGCGCTGGGTGAACGCATTGAAAGCGCAGTTTCCCAGCCGGCCGCTGAACCAGCAAGAGCGCGCCTTGATCGAGTTGGCACATAACCCGGCTAACGTGAAAAGCGCACGCACGCAACCATGACCTATTACAAAAAATCTTTCCGAGCCGTTGACGAAGCGTTGCCCGATGTGCAGTGGCTTGCGCACTATCAGACGGCTGCGCCCAGCTATCGGCGCTGGTTTGCCAGCGAGGGCGAGCTCAAGCGCCCAGGCTTGGCGCAATGTCGCGACGCGCTGGGTCACTACATGCCCGAGTTGTTGCCGGTTTGGGAAAACTTGCTGAAACTGGTCGGTGCTGACGATCAGGACGCCCGCATGCTCAGCATGTATTGCCCGGCTCCCTATCTGTCGGGCTGCTCGCAGGCGGTTTGGACTCGCTACACGCCAACCTTGGTGCGCAACTACGATTACGCCCCGGCACTGTGCGAGGGGCGCATCATGAAATCGCGCTGGCATGATTCGACTGTGATTGCGTCAACCGACTGCCTGTGGGGTGTACTCGATGGCATGAATGAACATGGCTTAACCGTGTCTTTGGCCTATGGTGGGCAAGACGGCGTGGCCGAGGGATTTGGCATTGCACTGATCTTGCGTTATGTGCTGGAGTTTTGTTGCACGGTCGATGAAGCTGTCAAAGTGTTGTGCCGGGTGCCGGCACACATGGCCTATAACGTGACCTTGCTCGACACTTATGGCCAGGTGCGAACGCTCGAGCTGAGCCCTTTTTCAGCGCCACAGGTCACGTTCAAACCGCTGGCAGTGAATCATCAAGGTGATTTTGAACTGACCAACTATGCAATGTTTTCACAATCTTATGAGCGCCAGCAATTTTTGCTGTCGAAACTGCAGGACCCGCTGGCGAGCATTGAGTCATTTGTTCATTCGTTTGAATACAGCCCCTTGCGTGTGACCAATTACGCCCAGGGTTTTGGCACGCTCTACACTGCCATCTATAACCCACAGCTCAGGGCCATGGAATATCGCTGGCCCAACCGGGTGCGCATGTACCAGTCGTTTGCCTGCTTTGAGCCTGCTGAGCTGTGGGTCGATCTGGACTAAGTGACACTTGACTATGTTGATGATTTTTCAGCGCTATGTGCGCCGTCTTTTGCAAGAACTGGCTCTGGGCTACGCCTGGATTGCCCTGCTGCCAACTTGGCGCGCTGGTGTGCCTTTGGCTTTGCTGACCTTTGCCGAGCCTGCCGTGGGTGTGGTGGGTTCGCTGTCGGCCATTTGTGCTTGGTATGCCGGCCAAATTGCGGGTTCAGATGCCGCTGAACGCCCGGTGTGTGTCTTCAATGGCCTGCTCAGCGGTTTGTTTGTGGCACACCTATGGCTGCCCAGCCTGAGCATGCTGATGCTGGCTGTGCTGGGCGGCATTTTTTCGGGTTGGTTGACTGTGGTGTTTGCGCGTTTGGCCTGGTCGCTGGTGCGCTTGCCGATTTTGAGTCTGCCCTTTGCTTTGGGGGCGATGCTCACCAGTGCGGCCAGTTCCAGCATGTCGAATTTGCAGTTTCGGGCTTATGTGGCGCCGCCCGAGTTGTTCGGCAATGGGGTTGACCCATTTTTGAATGCCTTGGGTGCGCTCTATTTCATGCCCAACCCATGGGCTGGCTTGCTTGTGCTGCTCTGCCTGCTAGTGGTTTCGCGCTATTTTGTCGTGCTCGCCGTGCTGGCCTACGTGTTGTCTTCCGCTTGGCTAACGTTGTTGGGTGCGGCGCCTGAGCACTTGGCCAGCACCGCCTGGGACAGCAATGCCATGCTGGCGGCTTTGCTGGTCGGTGGGCTGTTTGCCACGCCCTCTTTGCTCACGGCGGGCTTGGCCATGCTGGCTGCCGTTTTGGCTGCCTGGCTGGCTCTGGCACTGGGGCGTTTGCTCGATGTCGCTCATCTGGTGCCGTTTTCGGTGCCATTTGTGCTGGCCTCGTGGCTGGTGTTGTATGCCGCTGTGCGCAACACTACCATGGCCAGCAGTTTTAATTTGCTACTCCCCGACTTTCCTGAGCGCTCCTATGAGCGAGCCTGCATCAGCCGTGAGCGCATTGGTGAGCCGGGCAGTGTCCCTGTCGGCTTGCCTTACATGGGGCAATGGGCGGTGTCGCAAGGTTTCTCTGGAGCGCATACGCACAAAGGCCCTTGGCGGCATGCACTCGATTTCATGGTGCTCAAGGGCGGGAAAAGCTTTGTTAATCGAGGCAGCCGCCTGGAAGATTTTTATTGCTACAACTTGCCGGTGATCTCACCCGTGTATGGACAAGTTTGGCGCATTGCCAATGATGTGCCCGACAACGTGCCAGGCGCTATCAACGTCTCGGCCAACTGGGGCAACTATGTTGTGATCAAGCTTTATGAAGGGCGTTATTTGTTGTTGGCACACCTCAAGCCGGGTTCTCTTGTGGTGGCTGTGGGGGCTTGGGTCAAGCCAGGTGATTTGTTGGGACATTGTGGCAATTCGGGGCGCTCACCCCAGCCGCATATCCACATGCATGTGCAAACCAGCGATGAGCCAGGCTCGCCCACGGCGCCTTTTCATCTGGCCAGTGTGATGCTTGCCGAGGCCGGCCAGGCTGCGCAATACAAGCTGGTGCTGGTTCCACCCGAGGGTGCGGTTTTGACGAGCGCTCAAAATGCCCATGTGCGCCCCCTGTATTTGCTGGTTGGCCGTGGTTTGCGCTATACCGTGGCGCACAACGAAAACACCCGGTTTGACTGGACGCTGCGTTGTGAGGTCGACGATTTGGGGCGTCTCGTGCTGGTGTCAAGCCGAGGTGCGCGTTGTGTTGCAGAGTCAACCTGGGCGGTTTTTTCGTGTTATGAGCGCAATGCCGTGGCTGACCCGTATTTTGACCTTTGGTTGCTGGCCTGTGGCTATAACCCGGCCTCATTCGATGTTGATCTTTGGCAAGATGCCGCCACGCCAGCGTATTTGTTTCCAAATCTGGGTGCCAAGTTATGGGCACGCTGCCTGTGGCCTTGGGCCACATTTGCGCGCAGCGAGCATCGACGCTTTTGGGACGAGCAACTGCAGGCGTGGCGCCAGGAGGCGCGGCATCGGCAGGGGGTTTCGCAGATCGAAGTCAAAACCCAAGCGCGCATTGCGCCCCAAATTGGCTGCGTTTACCTGACGGCTCAAATTGGATCGTCGCACTACACCCTGCAAGCTACCAGCTCTTTTCAGCGCGCCGACATGGGTGTGCCAGCCTGGGAAGTGGCACTGGCATGAAACCAGGCGATTTGTCGCTAAACTTGCCAGCGCTTTGAAAGCGCAACCCCTTACCCGAGCGACACTGACGACATGAACGCAAAATCATCTACATTCCACCGCAAGCTGCAAGACGGCTTTACCTTGATCGAGCTGATGGTGGTGCTACTCATCATTGGCGTGTTGGCCGCGCTGATCGTGCCCAATGTGCTCGACCGTGCTGACGATGCGCGCGTTACCGCCGCTAAAACCGATGTCAGCAACCTGATGCAAGCGCTCAAGCTGTATCGGTTGGACAACCAGCGCTACCCCAGTGCCGAGCAGGGTTTGCAAGCGCTCATTGCCAAGCCCAGCACAGCGCCTGTGCCAGCCAATTGGAAAACGTATCTCGACCAGCTGCCCAAAGACCCCTGGGGGCAGCCCTATGTTTATCTGAATCCCGGCATCAAGGGCGAAGTCGATGTGATGTCCTATGGCGCCGACGGCCAAGCCGGTGGCGAAGGCAAAAATGCCGACCTTGGCAGTTGGCAGCCTTAGGGATGCAGAAAATGCAAATATCCCATTTCTGGCGGCACTGGCGGGCGCATTGCTTCGTTGCTCATCGCTTGTGTGGACTTGCCACACTGCGCTCTGAGCGCCTAGCGCTGCATCCCTCCAGCACTCGCCATAAACGTTACATTTGCAATTTCTGCATCCCTTAGGGGTGTGAAAAAGCCAAACGAATGGAAGCGCCCGTCAGTGCCGCCGAAAATGGGATATTGGCAGTTTCCCTAAAGGCGGCCGGTTTTACCCTGCTGGAGCTGTTGGTGGTGCTGGCGATTGTTGCCATTGCCTCCGCCGGGGTTGGATTCTCAATACGTGATGGCACACAAACCCGTCTTGAACGCGAGGCACTGCGGCTGGCGGCCTTGCTTGAGTCGGCACGCGCGCGCTCACAAGTCAGTGGTGTGGCTGTGCGTTGGCGTGTCACACCCGAGGGTTTCCTTTTTGAGGGCTTACCCAAAACAGACACCCGTGACGACGAGTTGCCCCAAGTCTGGCTTGACACTGACACCCGCGCCAGCGTCAATTCGTTGAGCCAAGACCCTCTTTTGACCGAGGACGTATCACGCTCTGCTGTGCTGTTACTTGGCCCCGAGCCCATCATTGCGCCACAAACTCTGACGCTGCTCTCGCGTAGCCAGCCCACACAGCGCTTGCGCTTGGGCACCGACGGTGTGCGGCCATTTGCTGTGCAGGCCATGCCATGAAACGCTTGGCAAGCTCGGGCTTTACCCTGGTTGAGGTGCTGGTGGCCTTGGGCATTGTGGCTATCGCTCTGATGGCGGGGATGCAGGCAACAGCCGCACTGACCCGGCATGCCCAGCGCTCGACCGACATGCTGCTGGCACAGCTTTGTGCAGAAAACGAGCTTATCAAAGTCCGCCTGGCAAAACAAATGCCCGATGTGGGTGACACCACACATGCGTGTGAACAAGCCGGGCGTAGCCTGAAACTGGAGCTCACCGTGCGACCCACGCCCAACCCTAATTTCAGACGTGTGGACGCGCGGGTGCTCGATGCCGAGGTGCCGATCTGGCGCCTTTCAACGGTCGTGGGGCGCTACTGATGCAACGGGTTCGCGGCTTTACTCTGATTGAATTGCTGATAGCCATCAGCCTGATGGCCTTGATGACACTGCTGGGCTGGCGTGGCCTGGATGGCATCAGTCGTGCGCAAGTGCAGTTGCAACAGCACGCTGATGACGTGCTGGCCCTGCAGGCCACGCTGGCGCAATGGGGTGTTGACCTGGATGCCATCGCCGAGCAGCCCGGCATGCCAAGTCTCGATTGGGACGGTCGCACGATGCGCATGGTGCGGCGCAGCGCTGATGCTGCCGATGCTGGCTTGCTGGTGGTGGCCTGGGCACGACGCAGTGCCGACGCTCAATTGATGCGCTGGCAATCGCCAGTGCTGCACACTCGCACAGAGCTGACGCAAGCTTGGCAGTGGGCTCAGTTGTGGGTGCAAACACCCAGCGATGCAGACCGCCTGCGCGAAGTGCGAACGGTGGCTTTGGAGGCCTGGCAAATTTATTATTTCCGTGGCAACACCTGGAGCAATCCGCTTTCTAGCGCCGGGACAGCCGATGCAACCCCTGCACCGGCGAGTGCTGCTGCCAGTGCCCCGGTAGCCACCAACCCTGTAGCCGGCTTGGCCAACAACACGCTGCCTGAAGGTGTACGCCTGCAACTGACGCTGGCGCCAGGCCAGGCTATCAGTGGCATGCTCACGCGTGACTGGGTGCGCGGGCAGCTGGGCGGTGGCCAATGAGTTGGCCTTCGCAACAGCGTGGCGCGGCCATTTTGACGGCCATGCTGACCGTGGTGCTGGTGGCAACGCTGGCCAGCGCCATGCTTTGGCAGCAGTGGCGCAGTGTCGAGATCGAGTCGGCTCAGCGCACACGCGTGCAATCGGCCTGGATCTTGACCGGTGCGCTCGATTGGGCGCGGATGATTTTGCGTGAAGATGCGCGTCAAGGTGGTGCCGATCACTTGGGCGAGCCTTGGGCCGTGCCGCTGGCACCCGCGCGCCTGTCCACTTTTTTATCAGCCGAGCGTGGGGAGGCGCTGGTCAGCGACGAAATTGACAGCAGTCAGGACGCCTTTTTGGCCGGTTATATGCAAGATCAGCAAGCGCGCCTGAATCTCAGCAATTTACTCAGCAATGGCCAATTGCATGAGCCGACGCGGTTCTTTTGGGAGCGGCTCTTCAGGCAGCTGAATCTGCCCGAGAGCGAGCTGCAGCGCTTGCTGCTCAACCTGCAATCGGCGTCTGACTGGGCTAACCCGGCACCCGACAAGTCGCCCAGTCCGTTGCGCCCGCAAACGGTCGCTGATCTGGCTTGGCTTGGCGTGTCGAGCGAAACCCTGCAAGTGCTGCAACCCTTCATCACCTTGCTGCCCGAGCGCACACCGGTTAACCTGAACACCGCCTCTGCCGAAGTGTTGCTGGCCTGCATAGTGCAACTCGACAAGGCGCAGGCTCGCAAGTTGGTGGATGCGCGTGCCATCCAGCCGATGAAAACGCTCGACGACGCCAAGCAGTTGCTGGGTGATGCACGCCTGCAGTTGGATTCAACCGAGCACGTTGTCGCATCGCGTTTTTTCAGCGTAACCGGTCAGCTCAGGGTCGGACACGCCTTGGTGCAAGAGCAGTCGCTGCTGCAACGTGATGGTATGCAAGTCAAAACTCTGAGCCGAAAGCGCGAAGTGTTGGGCAGCACCCAGCCGCTCTTACAATGACCGGCTCACAAATATCCCTATGTCAAGCCTGATCCTTGCCCTTACTCCCGCGCGCGTTGACGCTAGCTCCATGCTGGACTACGTGCAAAGTGCCGACGGCTTAACGCTGGCCAAGCATGGCAGTGCACCCTTGGCACTGCTGCCCAAGCTGACCGATCGGCAAACTGAAGTTTTGCTGATCGTTCCGGCGCAGGCCTTGTCTTGGCATCAGGTGCAGTTGCCAAAAGGCAGTTTGTCACGTGGTTTGCTGGCGCAGCAAGGCGCTAACCGTTTGCGCAGCATTCTGGAAGGTTTGCTCGAAGAGCAATTGCTCGACGACCCAGCCCAGTTGCATCTGGCGCTGCAACCGCAGCCACGCGCAGATGCCCCCGTGTGGGTGGCTGCGTGCGATCGAGCCTGGCTTGCATCGAATGTGCAGGCGCTGGCGCAGGCTGGCTATGCGGCCACGCGCATCGTGCCCGAGTTCACGCCAGAAAGTCTGGGGCAAACCCTGTATGCGCTGGGTGACGAACAACAACCCGTTTTGGTGGCTTCCATGCAGAGCGCTGCAGCCAACACCCTATTGGTGTGCCCTTTATCGAGCTCGGCATTGGCTTTGCTAGCTGCCGGGCCAGCTGCACCAGCGCCACGTGATTGGGTCGCAGAGCCTGCGGTGGCAGCGCTGGCTGAAGCCTTGCTGGTGGGCCCGGTGCGCTTGTTGCAGCGCCCCCAGCGTTACTTGGAAGCAACCCAGACTCAGTGGGATTTGGCTCAGTTTGACATGCAAAACAGCCGCAGCAACCGGCGTTGGGCGCGCGCGTTGCAGTTCGGGCGCAGTCTCTGGCAGGCACCGCAATGGCGCCCGGCACGCTGGTCGCTGCTGGCCTTGCTATTGTGCAATTTGATCGGGTTGAATGTCTGGGCTTGGCGTGAGCAAAGCCTGCTGCAAGCCAAGCAGCAGGCCGTGCGTACCCTGCTGACCGGCACTTTCCCTAAAGTGGCCGTGGTGGTGGATGCGCCCCTGCAAATGGCGCGTGAAGTTGCCGCACTGGCGCGCGCCAGTGGGGCTGCCTCGCGCACTGATTTCGATGCAATGTTGGCATCTTTTTTGGCTCTAGCGCCCGCTGGCTATGCGCTGACAGCTATTGATTACGCAGCACAAGAGTTGCTTCTAAAAGGCCCACCAAGCGCCGCTGGCGAGCTGTCCCGCATTGTTTTGGCACTCAAACAGCAAGGCTTGTCGGCCTCCTATGATGGTGTGCAGTGGCGCATCAAAGCGGGTGCTGCATCATGAAGTGGCTGGCGCCTTGGCAACTCAAGTGGCAGAGTTTGGCTGCGCGTGAGCGACGCTTGGTGCTTGCCGCCCTGTGGCTGCTTGGCGCGCTGGTAATGTGGTGGCTGGCGCTGGCACCCGCATTGGGCGTGCGCAGCACAGCCCCGGCGCGGCATCTGGCACTGGATGCCCAGCTGCAACAGATGCAGCAGCTCAAGGCGCAGGCGCAAGCTTTGCAGGCGCAACCCGTTTTGCCTGCCGACCAGCTGCGCCCGCTGGTCGAAGCTGCACTCAAGCCTCTCGGTGCTGCGCTGCAAATCAGCCAGCAGGGCGAGCGCATCACCGTTTCTTTTAAGGGTTTAAGCCCCGACGCGTTGGCACAATGTCTGCTGAGCCTGCGTGAAAGTGCTCGCACGGCTCCGGCCGAGGCGCATCTGCTGCGCAACGCCGCGCAGACCTGGGATGGCACTCTGGTGATTTTGTCGGGAGCTCAGCCGTGATGCCCTCTCTGCGCGGTGTGCCTGCAGCACCCTGGCGCTGGGCTTTCATGGGTGCGCTGCTTGGCCTGCTGCTCAGTGTGTTGCTGTTTGCGCCTGCGCGTTGGCTGGCCTCGGGTGTGCAGGCCGCCAGCCAAGGCCGTGTGCTGTTGCAAAACGCACAAGGTTCGCTGTGGGCCGGTTCTGCCCAGCTGATGCTCACCGGCGGAGCCTCCAGCTTGGATCGCAGCATTTTGCCGGGGCGCCTGGCCTGGCAAATGTCGGCTAGCGGGCGTGGCCTCGGTGTCAGTTTGAACGCCGATTGTTGTATGCAGCAAGCTCTCGCATTGACGCTTATGCCACATTGGAGCGGCGTACAAATCAGTTTGTCAGACAGCCAATCGCAATGGCCCGCGCAGTTGTTGCAAGGGCTCGGAACACCCTGGAACACCATTCAGGCGCAGGGCAGCCTGAACTTAAACACCCGTGGCACCAGCCTGAACTGGAGCACTGGGCGCTGGCAGGCGGCGGGGCAGTTGCAGCTCGATGCACTCAACTTGTCGTCGCACCTGTCCACGCTGCACCCGATGGGTAGCTACCGTTTCAGCTTGCAGGGGGGCGCCCCCAGCACACTGGCACTGTCGACTCTGCAAGGTAGTTTGCAACTTTCAGGCAACGGTCAATGGCTGGGCGGGCAGTTTCGCTTCGAGGGTGAAGCCAGCAGCCTGCCCGAGCATGAGGCCGCGCTGTCGAACCTCCTGAATATCATCGGACGGCGCAACGGTGCGCGCTCCATCATCAAATTGGGTTAACCGCATGCCAACACTGTTTCGCTTTCAATTTGCTCCTTATTCAATAGCTGCTCATGCATTGCTGATAAGCGCTGCAAGCCTTTTTTCTGTTAATGTGTCAGCACAGACCGTGGCCAAACCGGGCAAGGCCGGCGACTCCGTCACACTGAACTTCAACAACGCCGAGATTGATGCGGTGGCACGCACGTTTGCCAGCATCACCGGCACCAATGTGGTGGTTGACCCGCGCGTCAAGGGCACCATCACGCTGGTTACCGAAAAACCGCTCAGTCGCTCGGCAGCCATGGGGCAATTTGTCGCGGCGCTGCGCTTGCAGGGCTTCACGCTGGTGGAGTCGGCGGGCTTATACAAAGTGGTGCCCGAGGCTGATGCCAAATTGCAAACCGAAGCGGTGGCGGTGAGTGAGGGCACTGCGCCAGGCAAACCGGTGGGTAACCAAATTGCTACGCAAATTTATAAGCTCAATTTCGAGTCGGCGAACAACCTGGTTGCCGTGTTGCGTCCGCTCATTAGCCCCAATAACACCATCAACGCCAACCCTGGCAACAACTCGCTGGTGATCACCGATTACGCCGACAACCTGCGCCGCATCGGGCGCATCATTGCTGCACTCGATGTGGCGAATGCGACCGATGTGGTGATTATTCCGTTGAAACACGCCATTGCGTCCGACCTGGCGGCACTCGTCACACGCTTGTTGGGCACAGCCGCCAGCACGGCAGCGGCAGGTCAAACCGATGCAGCCTTTAAGACCACGGTGATCGCCGAAGCGCGTTCCAATGCCCTCATCGTGCGGGCTTCCAACGCAGCGCAACTGGTGCTGGTGGAGTCACTGGTCGAAAAGCTCGACCAGCCAGACGCTGGCAGCAACGGCATGGCGGGCAACATCCATGTGGTTTATCTGAAAAATGCCGATGCGGTCAAGTTGGCGGCCACGCTGCGGGCCGCGCTTAGCAGCAGTGTGGCGCCCGCTGCAGCGCCTGGCACAGCGGCGGCGCCAGCCACCAGCACGGGCGGGCAAATTCAGGCCGATGCTGCCACCAATTCGCTCATCATCAGTGCACCCGAGCCACAATATCGCCAACTGCGCGCCGTCATCGACCGGCTCGATGCCCGGCGTGCCCAGGTGTTTGTTGAAAGCATGATCGCCGAGGTGCGCACCGACAAGGCGGCCGAGTTTGGCATTCAGTGGCAAGGCCCGCTGGGCAATGCCAATAACGGTGTGATTGGCTTGCTCGGCAGCAACTTTGGCACCGGTGGCAAAAACATCTTAAACCTTGCCGCCGGTGGCTGGAACGGCACGGCGGCGCCTGGGCGTGGCATGAATCTGGGGCTGGCGCAGCAAACCAACGGGGTTTATGTGCTGGGTTTCCTGGCCAACTTTCTCGAATCCAGCGGTAGCGGCAATGTGCTCTCAACGCCCAATTTGCTCACGCTGGACAACGAAGAAGCCAAAATCACCATCGGGCAAAACGTGCCTTTTGTCACTGGCTTGTTCACCAACACAGGTGCTAACACGGCCGGTTCAGTCAACCCCTTTCAGACCATCGAGCGCAAGGATGTCGGGCTGACACTGCGCGTGAAGCCGCAAATCAGCGAAAACGGCACGGTCAGGCTGTCGATTTTTCAGGAGGTGTCGAGCGTAGCCAGCGAGTCAGCTAACGGCCCTACCACCAATAAACGCACCATCGAGACCAACGTGGTGGTGGAAGACGGTGCCATCGTGGTGCTGGGCGGTTTGTTGCAAGACGACTACACCGGCAACCAGGAAAAAGTGCCGGGCTTGGGCGATGTGCCGTTTTTTGGCAACCTCTTTAAAAGCGAGGCGCGGGCGCGCAAAAAGACCAATTTGATGGTGTTTTTGCGCCCCATGGTGGTGCGTGATGCGCAGTCTACCGACAGGCTCTCGGTTGATCGCTATGAGCAAATGCGCTCGGGTCTGGACAAAGCCCAGCCTGCGCCAAGCAGTCTGGTGCCGATCAACGAAGCCCCGACGCTGCCCGCTTTGCCGGCTAAAAAATAGCCATGCGTTACCCCTTGCCCTACGCTTTTGCGCGCACGAACCAGCTGCTGCTCGAAGAAGATGCGGCTAGTCTGACGCTGCTGTTGCATACTCAGTCAAGCTCCAGTGCGCTGGGCGAAGTGTTGCGCAAATACCCGCGCAGCCAGTTGCAGATCGTCGCCTCGGCAAGCCTGATTCAGCGCATCAGCGTGGCTTATGCGCAAGGTGAGTCAAGTGCCGCTGCGGTGGTCAGCGAGGTTGAGAGCGACGCCGATCTGTCACGCATGATGCAAGAGCTGCCGGCGATTGAAGACCTGCTGGAAACCGCCGACGACGCGCCCATCATCCGCATGCTCAATGCGCTGCTCACGCAGGCCGCGCGCGACGGTGCCAGTGACATTCATATTGAGCCCTATGAGCGGCATTCATCGGTGCGCTTTCGCGTGGATGGCACGCTGCGCGAGGTGGTGCAGCCCAACCGGGCGCTGCACGCCGCGCTGATTTCGCGCCTGAAGATCATGGCCGAGCTCGATATTGCCGAGCGCCGGCTGCCGCAAGACGGGCGCATCAGCTTGCGCATTGGCACCCGTGCGGTGG
>CAIYYA010000178.1 GCA_903930255.1 uncultured beta proteobacterium | reverse complement strand
CTCATCCCTATCAAGGATGTCTGGCTTTACCCGTTGAACAAACATTTCCTCTCGGCCTTGCGCCGCTAACATCCTGTACGGGAAGACCGAATACTTACGAATAGTTACAAGGACTTAGAACATTTCTGCGCTAAGTCCTTGATTCATATGGTCTGTGTGAAAGGATTCGAACCTTCTACCCCTTGCACCCCATGCCTTGAGTTATAAAAAGTTCGCACTCTGAAAATAGTCAATAACTCCTATAAACATATTAATATCAATAAGTTACGTGTGACAAAATAATTTAAAGAACTATAATGACTCGTTAAGAACCATCAAAACGCACCCATTCTGTTGTGGGTTTGTTGTGGGTTTTAAATGGCAGGAGAACGAGCATGGCTACACGAGCAAAGATTACCGTACTGGAATTGCAGGCACTTTCCCACGTTGACGCTGGCAAGCGGATCAGCTTGGGTGACGGTATGGCGGGAGATGTCCGAGCCGATGCAGACGGCAAGATTTGGATCAGAGTAGTCTGGCGGTACAGGTTTGGCAGCAAAATTACCGAGGTTCCGCTGGGCACATGGAAGGCTGTCGGCGGCGATTCACTGGCAAAGCTCCGCTCTGAGCGTGCCAAGTACGCCGACCAGGTTGCGGCTGGTCGCGATCCAGCAGCTGAGCGACAAGCCGACAAACTCAAGGCAAAAGCTGATCAGCAAGAAGCCATCCAGGTGCAGGCCAATCGGTTGACTGATTTGGCGGCGCTTGAAGCGCGCCAAACCGTGCGGCAGTTGTTTGACAACTGGAAGTCGTTGGAGTTGCGCAATCGCGCGGACGGCGGCGCAGATGCGCTGCGCGCGTTTGAAAAAGATGTCTTCCCGGCCATCGGCGGCATAGCTAGTGCAGATATCTCCCGTGCCCACATTCAGCAAATCATGGATAGCATGATGGCTAGGAGGGTCACGCGCATGACCAAGCGTGTTTTGTCCGATTTGCGCCAAATGTTCGGATTCGCGTTGGATCGCGATTTGATCGCCGTTGACCCTACCGCGCGCATCAAAAAAGCCAAAATTGGCCCTGACGGTGAACGCGACCGCGTTCTGGCGGAAGCGGAAGTAACTGAGCTGTTGGCAAAACTACCCACCTCCGGCCTTATCCACGCCAGCCAACATGCGCTGCGTTTGCAACTGGCCACATTGACCCGTATTGGTGAAGTGCTGGCGGCCGAGTGGCAGCATGTCGATCTGGAACGTAGGCTCTGGGTGCTGCCAACTACAAAAAACGGGAAAGCTCACACCATCTATTTATCTGACTTTGCAATCGCTGAGTTCAATGTCCTAAAAACCATCAGCGGACCCGAGCAATCGCCATGGGTTTTTCCTGCCAGAAACCGTGCCAAGCTCGAAGCAAAGCTGCCGCTCTGCCCAAAGACCGTGACCAAGACAGTGGCTGACCGCCAACGAGACGGCAAGCCATTGGCTGGCCGCAGTGAGCAAACGGATGCCTTGCGCCTGCCTGGTGGGCCTTGGCGTCCGCATGATTTGCGCCGCACTGGTGCGACCCATTTGGCCGAACTTGGACTCATGCCCGACGTGATTGAGCGTTGCCTGAACCATATTGAAGAGAACAAGATGAAGCGCATCTACCAGCGCGCCCAGTTCGAGGAGCCCATGCGCAATGCCTGGCGACTTTGGGGTGAGCGGCTGGAGTGGCTCGACGGCAAGAATCCGAACGTGGTCACGATGAAGAAGCGGCGGGTAGCATGATGCAGGATGCCGACAGGTTTGAAGCTATTGGAAGACTTGCTGCGGCTCTTCGACAGATAGTAAAACGAGTCAGGACGGTGGTGGCTTTTATGAATCAGCCTCCTCCGTCAGCCAGCACAGATTCACACAGTAACCGTTTCATTTCCGAGTTTCATGAAAAGCTAAGTGCACTTTATAAAAGCAAGCTGAAACCTAAGGGCCGACCGCCTGAAAACGGACCCCTTATGCTCGGACGGCTTATTAAAGTTGGTGAGTTTGCATGGCTAAATCAGCCACCGCCAGCTTGGGTTGAAGAGCTCAAAATTGACGGGGTAGCGTCCAGAGAATATCTCGCCGACTATAAGCAGGATACGCATGAGACATGGGCTGCGTCTCTAGTAAGCGCGCGG
>CAIYYA010000177.1 GCA_903930255.1 uncultured beta proteobacterium | reverse complement strand
GTGCCCACGCATCGCCCAAGCCGCTTGCCAAAATCCAGCCGGTTGCAAGCAACAGCGCCAGCACCACGGGTGCCATACCTTGTTTGAAGGCACGCACAGCGCGCAGCTCACGGTTTTGGTGTGCCCAGCGTGTCACGGCAAAGGTCAGTGTGGTGCTGGGCAGCAAAATGCCTAGCATGCTCAGCGTCATGCCGAGGGCCGCACTCAGCGCACCAGGCCAGCCAGCAGCCAGGCCACCGCCAGCGTTCAGCCCAATTTGCCAGCCCAGCAAGGCGACAAAAAGCACGTTGGGACCGGGTGCGGCTTGTGCCAGTGCAATCGATGCGCTGAATTGACTGTCGAGTAACCAGTGTTGCTCTTGCACCAGATAACGGTGCATGTCGGGCACAGTGGTGATGGCGCCACCAATGGCCAGTAACGATAGAGCCATGAAATGGCCGAGCAAAGCCAGCCAGTCAGCGCTGCTCAAACTCAGTGACAGGCTCATGGGCGTTTCAGCGTGCGTGCGTCAAGACGCCAATAGGCGATCAGCACAGCGCAGCCTCCAAGCACCACCAGCACCAAAATGAGCCTGATCCGCAGCCAGGCAACTGCTATGAAGGTAATAGCTGCCAGTGCCCAGCACCATTGCTTGGGAAGCACATTTTGTGCCAAACTTGGCAGCAGTTTGAAGCCGGTGGCAGCAATCATACCGGCTGCTACCGCACTCATCCCGCGCAGGGCACCCTGAACTTGCGCTGAGTCAGCTACTCCGGCAAAGGCTGTAGCCAAGGCCAGCACAATCAGCAACGGCAAGCACAGCATGCCAGCCAGAGCGACCAAACCACCGCGCAGGCCAAAATAGCGTTGCCCAATCATCAGTGAAAGATTGACCACGTTGGGGCCTGGCAAAATTTGCGCAACGGCCCAGTCTTCAACAAATTGTTCTCGTGTTAGCCAGCGTTTTTTATCGACCAGTTCGCGTTGTACCACTGCCAGCACACCACCAAAACCCTGCAGGGCGAGCCAGTTGAAGGCCCAAAACAAGGCCTTCAACGACGCAGGGCGGGCGCTTGCGTGGCCGCTGCTCTGGTCTGGCATGGGGGCGTGCTCAGTCATGCGCTTGACCAAGTTGCTGCACCACCCAGTCAATCACGCCCGGGTCCAGGCACAGCTGCAAATGCCCCAGACCCTCAAATTCGGTTACGGTAGCGCCCTCGAGCCGCTGGGCGCGCTGCTCGTAAACAATGTTGTCATGGTGGGTTAGCGCCAGGTGCATCAAGCTTCGCACGGCGGGCGTTTCTTGAGCTTGCAAGTCGTGCAGCCAGGCGCTGTGCCAAGCCATTTGGGCCACATTCGGGGTGATGGCCATGCTGGCGATTTGTGTTCCCTGATGCGGTGTACCCAAAGTGATTACCTGCGTAACACGGGCACTGCCATGCACACGCAGCCATGCGCGTATCGCTAAGCCGCCCATGCTGTGCCCGAGCAACTGCACTTGGCTGGCGCCAGTTTTTGCGAGTAACTCTTGCACTGCTTGCTCGATCAGATTTGCGTAGTCGTCGATGGAGGTGAAGAGGGGTTCCAGATCAATTGCCAGCACCGGGTGGCCAGCTTGTTGCAAAGCTTGCCCCATCTTGTCCCAAACCCGATGATTGCAGACGTAGCCATGCACCAGCAGCACGGGCAGGCCAGGCTCAACTGGTGCAACGGTGTGCGCTGGTATGAACGATGATTTTTGCCGCGCCCAAGGCAATTGCAACCAGTAAATTTGCAGTGCAGCCAAAAATTCACCCCAAAAAGCGTACCACCACAACGCATTGGCGTTGGCCGGGCGGGACTTGATCATGGTGTAGGCAATCATGCCAAACTGCAACAGCAGTGGCAGTAAAACAGCGCAAAAGGCACCGAACAGCAGGGCTTTGCTGCCAGAAGTTTGCAGCCAGTTGAGCCCGGCAAAGGTGCCCAGCAAGGCACCCGTGAGCATTTGAAACAGATACAAACGGCGCAACAGTTTGGCAAGCATGGTGATATGGTGCAATTTGAAAATACCGAGTATGCCAGCGCGCGCGAGCAAGCCCGAGCTAAGCTGTGCGAGACTGCGGACTAGTCGTTATTGATACGGCCCAAATAAGTTTGAACCGTTCGCCCTGAGCCTGTCGAAGGGCTTCGACAGGCTCAGCTCGAACGGAACTTAAAACATCATCGGGCTGGATCAATAGTCATTAGTCAATAGTCATTAGTCGATAGTTGTGAGAGACTGAAAACTAATGACTAAAAACTAAATATGCCAAAACTCATCAGTCTTCAAACCGGTCTGGCTCGACGCGTTCAGATCAATGGGCGCAGTGTGCTCACGGCCATTCATAAACAATCTGTCGCAGGCCTGGTTGCGCTGGGGCGCATGGGTTTGTCGGGTGACGAGCAGGCAGACTGGTCGGTGCACGGCGGTTTGGATAAAGCCGTTTATGCCTACCCTGCCGAACATTACCCTTTTTGGCAGGCTGCGCGACAGGTTGCTGGGGTGGGCGGCTTGGATGAGTCTCTGCCCTGGGGGTCTTTGGGCGAAAACCTTAGCGTGTGCGGGCTGCTGGAGACTGCGCTGTGGGCTGGAGATGTGCTCAAATTTGCCAACTGCGCCTTGCGGGTGACGCAGCCGCGGGAGCCTTGTTATAAATTCAACGCTGCCATGGGGTTTTCTGGAGCCAGCAAAACCATGGCACAAAATGGCTGTTGCGGTTTTTATCTGGCCGTGCTTGAGCCCGGGCACCTGAGTGCCGGTGAATCGTTTGAGCTGCTCGCGGGTTCACGTCAATTGTCAGTCAGCGAGATGTTCAAAGCCAAAATGTTCAAACATTTGCGATAAACCGAGATTGTTCATTTGAAAATTCACCGTTCGAGCTGAGATCGGCCAGTCGTGAGCTTGACGAACAGTCGAAGCCTTGCAAGCCCTTCGACTGGCTCAGGTTGAACGGGGTTGATGAAGAATTCCGGCTCAATTAATTGCTCACTATTTAGGAGCTATCTGCGCATTCTCCATAAGCGTTAGAGCCTGTTTTCTTTCGTTAATAGTTGACCCAGTTCGGCATCTTTTTCACGCCACAACTGGTTCAGCCACACCTGACAAGTTTCGCGCAGTGCTTGCTCTGGGTTTTGACCAGGCGAACATTGGGCTTGCGGCACGGCCAGGGTGCGCATGTGCACCACGACACGCGGCACGCGCCCTTGCAAAAACTGCCAAAAGTTCGGAGTCCCATCAGGGTAGGCGATGGTGATATTGAGTACGGCGCCAAATTTTTCACCCATGGCATCGAGTGCCAGTGTGATGCCACCGGCTTTGGGTTTGAGCAAATGCTGATAAGGCGACTGTTGGCGCAATTGTTTCGCCGCAGTGCAGCGAGTGCCCTCGACAAAATTCATCACACTAGTGGGAATGAGCGCATATTTTTCGCACGCAGCACGCGTGGTCGCGGCGTCTTTGCCGCGCTCCTGGGGGTGCTGTAGCAAATAGGCTTCGCTGCGCCTGCGCATGAACGGAAACTCTAATGCCCACCAGGCCAAGCCCATGATAGGAACCCAAATGAGTTCTTTTTTAAGAAAAAACTTCAGCAAGGGAATGCGCCGATTCAGCACATGCTGCAGCACCAGAATATCGACCCACGACTGGTGGTTGCACAGCACCAGATACCACTGTTGGCGTGAAAGATCGTCCAGCCCGGTCACATCCCAGCGCATGGCTTGGGTTAGGCGCATCCACCCGCTGTTGCCACTGATCCAGGCCTGGGCAATTTGCAGCAACAGGGGGTCGATGGCGAGTCGCACCGATTTAAAAGGTAGCAACAATTTAAATAGCGAAACCAGCACCAGCAGAGGAACCCACAGCAAAATATTCAGCAAAAGCAGGGCACTGGCCAACAAGCCGAGCACAGGGGCAGGAAGAAAATTTAGCATGGGTCGCATTTTCAGGGATGATTCGGGCATGAATACACATAATTTAACTCAACCGTTGCAAGTTGCCTTAATTGGTTTTGGCGCTGCTGGAAGAATATTTCATGCACCTTTGCTGGCGGCTGTGCCCGGTTTGCAATTGGCGTGCATTTGCTCCCGTCAAACCGAACAGGCATTGGCTGCCTGGCCCAATGTGCGGGTGCTGGCCAGCGCTCAGCAGGTATTTGATGACCCGCAGATCGACGTGGTGGTGATTGCCACGCCCAACGCCAGCCATTACCCCTTGGCACTGGCCGCGTTGCAAGCGGGCAAACAGGTGGTGATCGACAAGCCTTGCTGCGTCACACTGGCGCAAGCGGAGCACCTGCTGCAGGTGGCACGGGCACAGACCAAGGTGCTGACCGTGTTTCAAAATCGTCGTTTGGACAGCGACATTTTGGCTTTGCAAGCCGTTATCGCCAGTGGCAAACTGGGGCGTTTGGTGCATGTGGAGTCGCATTTTGATCGTTACCGCCCCCAATTGCCGAATCGCTGGCGCGAGCAAAACCTGCCGGGCTCAGGGCTTTGGTTTGATTTGGGAGCGCATCTGGTGGATCAGACGCTGCTGCTGTTTGGTGTGCCGGATGATCGACAGCTGCACACCGCGTGTCAGCGAGAGGGCGCTTTGACCAACGACTGGTTTCACGCTGTGCTGAACTACGAAAGTCGGCACCCGGGTCTGCGTGTTGTTTTGCATGCCAGCACTTTGGTGCCAGAGCTGGGGCCACGTTGGATCGTGCATGGCACACAGGGGAGTTTCATTAAATATGGACTTGACTCGCAAGAAGACGCGCTGAAGGCGGGACGTTCCCCAAATTTGGCTGATCTGCAAGACTGGGGGCAAGACAGCAATCCGGGTCAAATTTTGCACTATGCAGCCATGGCCGGCGTGCAAGAGCCAGTGGCGGTGCGCCAGGCAGCGCCTAACTTGGCCGGATCCTACTGGCAGTATTACGCCAATTTGCGCGATCACATACGCGGGCTTGCCCCATTGATGGTGACGCCCGAGCAGGTGCTGGCCGTCATGCGTTTGCTGACACTGTAGTTTGTAGTTTGTAGTTCAACTCAAAACTACCGACTAATAACTAATAACTAATAACTAATAACTGAAATTAGAGCGTGCCCAGCATCGCGACTGCTAGTGCAGCGGTTTCGGCACGCAGCACACGCTGACCCAAGCTCACGCGGGTAAAGCCAGCGGCCACTGCAGCCAATTCTTCACTCGGGCTTAAGCCCCCTTCAGGGCCAGAGAGACAGCTGAGGGCGTCTGCTGCATCAAACTGCGCCCAGTTTCGCAAGGTCACGGCTGTTGTTTGCAGCGACAAAACAGCACGTTGACTCTGCATGGTTGGTGCTGACAGCAGCCACTCTGGCAAGGTCAGCACCGGGTGAATCAGTGGCACGCGGTTACCGCCGCACTGCTCGCAGGCAGCAATCGCTACGCTTTGCCAATGCGCCTGTTTTTTCACCGCGCGCTCACCACTCAAGCGCAGCACACTGCGTTCGCACATCAAGGGTTGAATACTGGTAACGCCTAACTCGGTCGCTTTTTCGACCAGCCAATCCATGCGTTCGTTGGCTGGCATGCCCACTGCCAAGTGCAGCTTGCGCAGCGGGTCGCAGCGCGTTGCTAACCACTGCCCAACCTGCACTTGCACATGGCTGCGACCCATTTGCGTGATGCTGGCGTGATATTCACCATAAAGACCATTGGCATCGGCTAATCCGTTAAAAAGAGTGACGGCGCTGCCAGGTTGCAAGCGCAGCACCTGCGCGTGTCGCGCTGCGCCACTGGGCAAATCGAGCAGGGCATCTGAACTGAGTGGCGTGGGGCAATAAAAGCGTGGCATGGCAGAGCAATGGCTTAAGTTTTGCGGAGTTCACCAGGCTCCAGGAACATTTTGACCGGCTTGCTGAGAAGCTCAATCAGCACCATGACGCGGTTGTTACCGTCGGTCATTTGGTAAATCACGTCTAAGCCGGCAAAGGCTCCACTGGTGATTTGCAAGCGCTCCCCAGGGCTGAAGAGGCTCTGCGTGTGGGCACCTTGGCCGGTCTCATGCTGGCGTAGCGCCGCAATCAGGTTTTCGTCAACCTTGGCCGGCTCAATGCCAAAACGCACCAGGTTGCAGACACCCGTCGTGGAGCGAATAGGTGTCCAGCTTTTGTCGTAAATCCCCTTGCCAAGCTGAATAAACAGGTAACGCGGAAACAGTGGCTCTTGCACCTGGGTGAGCTTGTTGCGGCGCAGTTTTTCAACCTTAATCAGCGGCATATAGCAGCTAAAGCCTTGCTGTTCGAGGTTTTGCAGGGCGATCAGCTCCTGGCGCGGTTTGCTGTGCACCAAATACCAGTGCGTGCTCATGCAAAGGTAGCGGCTTGTGCTAAAGGCAAGGCGGCAGCGTCTTTGGCGGCCAGCAGGGGCGGCTCACTGATAGGCCATTGCACGCCCACTGTGGGGTCACACCAAAGCAGGCTGCGCTCATGCTCTGGGTACCAGTAGTCGGTGGTTTTGTATAAAAACTCGGCGCTTTCACTGAGCACCACAAAACCGTGGGCAAATCCGGGTGGAACCCATAACTGGCGTTTGTTTTCGGCCGATAAAACGTGACCCGTCCAACGCCCAAAATGCCGGGAACTGCGGCGCATGTCGACCACCACATCAAACACTTCGCCTTGGCTGGCGCGCACCAGCTTGCCCTGCGGGTGTTCGATCTGGTAGTGCAGGCCGCGCAACACACCGCGTGCCGATTTACTGTGGTTGTCTTGCACAAAGGCGAGGTCAATGCCGGTGGCCTGGGCAAAGTCACGTGCGTTGAAACTTTCGAAAAAAAAGCCGCGTGTATCGCCAAAAACTTTGGGCTCGAGCAGCAGCACATCGGGCAAGGCCGTAGGGGTCACGGTGTAGGGCATGGTTTAAGTCACAAATACGAAAAAAAACGTATTGTCCACGCAGAATGCAAAAGGCGACAAAGCTGGAGCACAAAACTGCCCTAACCGAGGTTTCGTAGGGCAGAATTGATGTTGTGCTTAGAAAAATAAATTTTCACAAATTCTTCCTATGAAATCAATCATTTGCCTGGCAACCTTGCTTGGACTGGCGCCTGTGGGGTTGGCACAAACAGCCTCGGCTGTTTCTGAAAAAGATTATCTGCAAGACATGCCCATTGTGATGTCTGTCTCACGACTGCCGCAGCGGCTCGATGAAACGCCAGGTGCCGTGACCATTCTCGATCGCGACATGATTCGCAGCAGTGGCGCGCGTGATGTGGCCGATTTATTGCGTTTGGTGCCGGGGTTTCAGAGCAGCATGTCGTTTGAAACGGCTGCACCGCTGGCAAGTTATCACGGTGGCTTTGATTCTTATTCAAACCGCATGCAGGTGCTTGTGGATGGCCGGTCTGTCTATTCGTCGTACTTTATCGGTAGTGTCGGTCCAGGGTTGCAGTCGGTAGCCATTGGGGATATTGAGCGTATTGAAGTTATGCGAGGCTCGAATTCGGCTGCCTATGGTGCACGCGCCATTCTTGGTGTTGTGAATATTGTTACACGCGATCTGAACGATACGCTGGGCACGCAGATCAGCGTTGGTGCTGGTGAAAACGCTATTCGAGATGCGCAAGCACGATTTGGCTGGAAGTCTGATGCCGGACAATTTCGTCTATCGGTTGATCGTCGTGCTGATGCCGGACTTAGCGCGACCAATGGACACAATCAGGTAGAACGCCTAAATTTCCGTGGAAATGTGCGTATGTCGAGCGCTTCCGAACTTGACTTTCAGGCTGGAGTTTTGGGTATTGACTTTGGCAAGGGCTCATTTATTGATAGTTTGAATCCAACCCGTGATGGTTTTTATGGTTCCAGTTATGCACATCTTGACTGGCGACGCAACTTGAACACCGATGAAGATTTGCTTATATCGATCTCGCACTCGGAAGAGAATTACCGCGATTCAACACCGGTCTCACTTGCCAGCTTTGGAATTCCCCAAAGTATGTTGGTCGACTTTGGTGCTGGCAAGGCCAGTAATGATGCTATTTCTGCACAACATACGATGCGCAAGAATGCTGAAGTGCGCGTGGTTTGGGGTGGCGAGTTCCGGCATGAACAGGTTGCATCCAGAGCGCTTTACAACACAGAGGCGCCGTTTTATTCTGATTTCACGCGCTTGTTTGGCAATGTGGAATGGCAAATGGTGCCGGGCTGGTTACTCAATGCCGGTGCCATGTTGGAGTCTGGTAGTGAGAGTGGCGACTCTTTCTCGCCAAGGCTCATGATCAATTGGAACGTGGCAAAAGGCCAAACCTTGCGTGCAGGTGTCTCTAAATCGCATCGTCCACCCAGCACGTTCGAGAAATATGCCGATGTGCGCTTTGTTATTCCGGGTGTGGGCACGCTGTATCAAATTGAGGCCAAGGGAAACACTTCGGCAGAAAAATTGACATCCCATGAACTTGGCTACTTAGGCGATTTCTCAAATTTGGGCTTGACGCTCGATGTGCGTGTTTTTCATGAACAAATCACCGGCTTTATTCGGCAACAGAATGGAACCCGTCCGTTCGACTATGCGAACGATGAAAACTTTCCAATTCATGGGCTTGAATACCAGCTGAAATGGCGTCCTTGGCGTGATGCGCAAATAACTTTTAATCAGTCGTATACCAAAATCGACACGGCACATATCGGGGGATCTGTGTTAGCAGCGCCCGAACTGGCAAGCACGCTGATGTTTTCCCAGAAATTTAGCAATGGGCTTGACTTCAGCGTTATGCACCAGGACAGTAGTGCTGTCGTACCTCAAAATGCAGGCTGGTTTGACCAAATGGCATTTACCCGCACTGATTTAAGGTTTGGAATGCCCTTGCGTTGGGGTGTTCAAAAGGGAGAAGTCGCGCTGGTGGTGCAAAACACCGGGTCTGCATACCAAGATTTCGACAAGCAGGTCGGTTTTCAGCGTCGCGCATTCGTCACTTTGCGCTTGGATAACTGATTCATGTTGCAACGCTGGCATTCACTGCTAACGGGTTTGTGTTTCTTGCTGGCCAGTTTGGGCTTGCAGGCACAGGTTCGCGTGGTGGTGGTCAGCAGTGACAGCGGTGCGGCTTATGTTGATACCACCCAAAGTTTGCTGAAAGTGCTCGAGACAGAAGGTTTGACGCGCTATGTGGTCAAACAGATTCGCGTTGCCGAATTGACAGAGCAACTCGCGCAAGAGCAGCTTGCCAATGCGGGGTTGTTCGTGGCGTTGGGTGCTGATGCCAGCATGGCATTGGCACGCTTTGACAGCAAAGTGCCGGTTTTGAGCACTTTGCTACCACGTGCCAGTTTTATGCGGATTCTTGCGCAGAGTGGTCGCCGTGTTTCACCTCAGTTCAGTGCCCTCTATCTCGATCAACCCTTGGCACGGCAACTGGCGCTGTTGCGCTTGGTTCTGCCATATGCCCAGCGTTTATGTGTGCTGTGGGGACCCGACTCGGTGCAAAAAGCACCCGCCATGAGGCAACTCACAGGGCAATTGGGTTGGAATCTGCAAGAGGCCCAAATTTCCACTGATGGGCAGATTTATAGCGCCTTGAAACAGGTGCTTGCTGAGAGTGACGTGTTTTTAGCTCTGGCAGATCCGCTGGTTTTTAACCCGGGCAGTCTGCAAAACATCATGCTTTCGAGTTTTCGAGCCAAAGTTCCCATCGTGGCTTTTTCCCCGGCCTATGTGCGAGCCGGAGCTTTGCTGTCTTTGCATACCAGCGCCAGCCAGACTGGCACTCAGGCCGGCCGATTGGTGCGCGACTGGCTCAGTGGCGCAGCGTTGCCCAGTCAAGCTGTGGAGCCAGCTGAGTTTGAAATCAGCATCAACCAGCATGTGGCGCGGTCATTTAATTTGGCACTCGATGAAAAAGTCTTGCAGCAGGCCTTGCGTCGGTTGGAGCGTTTGCCATGAAAGCTCCCACCATTCGCATGCGCATGCTGCTGGCTGCGCTGGTTCCGGTTTTTTTGATCAGCCTGCTGATGGGTGTGTTTTTTTTGAAAGCGCGTTTTGACGACTTTGAACAAAGCTACTCGCAGCGCACCGGTGCGGTGACTAGGCAGCTGGTTTTGGCAAGTGAGTATGGTTTGTTTTCTGCCAATTTAGCGCAGCTGCAAGTGCTCACCAGCGGGGTGTTGCTGGAGCCAGATGTGCTGTGGGTCAGGTTGTTGAATCAGCGTGGTGAGGTGTTGGCCAGTAGTGGCTCGCAAAAAATGGAGGCCGAAGTTTTTTTCTCGGATTCCGATTACAGTCGTTTTGATGCGGCTCGCCAAACCGAGTGGCGTGTGCAGTCGGTTTATGCCAGTACCGTCAAACTCGATGATGTTTACGAAGATAAAACAGGGTCTTTGAAAAATGGCCGTCTGCTACTTGGGCAGGTGCAAATCGGGTTTTCAAGAGTCTCGCTGAACGAGCACAAACGTGACACGGTTTTGTTGAGTGGATTGATCAGTTTGCTGGCGATGCTGGTGGGTTTGGCTTTGGCTTTGTTTTTGAGCCGTGGTGTGATTCGACCGATTTCGCGCATTACACAATTGATCGAGCGCATTGGCCATGGCGATTTTGCTGGCATACAGACATATCCGCCGGAGCGATCGTTGAGTGATCCCTTACGTGATTTGCAGGCGATTTTGCAGCATACCGCGCTGCGCCTAATGCATACGCGCGACGATCTGGAGCTTCAAGTGGCCATGGCAACCAATGCCATGCGCGAGAAAAAAGACGAAGCCGAGCGAGCAACCCTGGCTAAATCGCGTTTTTTGGCTGCGGCGAGCCATGATTTGCGACAGCCCACCCATGCTTTGGGCATGTTTGTCGCGCGTTTGGCGCAATTGCCGCACGATGCACCAACGCAGCAATTGATTGGAAACCTGGAGACCTCGGTGCGTGCCATGCAGGGGTTGCTGGATGGTTTGCTGGACATTTCACGGCTCGATGCTGGAGCCGTGAAAATTGAGGTGCAAGCGTTCGCCTTGCAAGGCTTGTTCGATCGCTTGCACGAGGATCTGGCACAGAGCGCGCTCGACAAAGGTTTGCGCTTGCGCATTCGCCCCAGTGCTTGCTGGGTGAATAGTGATGCAACGCAGCTGTATCGAATTTTGCTGAATCTGACAAGCAACGCGCTGCGCTATACCCAGCAGGGCGTGGTGCTGGTAGTTGCTCGCCTTGCTGAGGCCGGGAAATCGGTTCATATCGAGGTCTGGGACAGTGGTGTTGGCATCGCACCTGAGCACCATGAGGCTGTTTTTAATGAGTTTTTTCAGGTTGCCAATGCCCAGCGAGACCGCAACAAAGGGATGGGTTTAGGCTTGAACATCGTGCAACGCAGTTGTCGTTTGTTGGGTCACGAGATTCAATTGAGGTCGCAACTTGGCCGTGGTACACGTTTTCGTCTGAGTTTGGCGTGTGCGTCACCCGTGGCTGATTCACAGGGGTTTATGGTGCAAGAGACAGTGTTGGCTGACAACCTGCAAGGCATCGCCGTTTTGTTAATTGAAGATGATGCACTGGCGAGTGCTGCACAGGCAGGTTTGCTGCAATCATGGGGCATGCAGGTGCAGGTAGCAGTGGGGCCGAATGAGGCGCTGCAATGGCTTCATCAGGGTTTTTTGCCCGAACTGATCATCAGCGACTTTCGGCTTGGAGCCGGTTCTAATGGCATCGATGTATTGCAACAACTGCAGGCTTTGCTGCCAGATACTGTGCCTTCGTGTTTGATGAGTGGTGACACTGACCCAAGCGTGCTGCAGGCGGCACAGGCTGCAGGGTTGACCATGCTCCACAAGCCGGTGCGCCCGGCCAAGTTGCGCAATTTGTTGCGCCATTTGCTGCAAGATCAAACCATGCTGGGTGGCGATCTTTCATAGCCCCAGCGCCTGGCTTCCTGCACCAAATGCATTCGGGTTTTGACAGAAAAAATGCGGAAAATATTGCTGATGTGAAATTTCACGGTATCCAGGCTCAGATTCATCAGCTCACTGATTTCGGGGTTGGTTTTTCCGTCGAACAGCAAATCCAGGATGATTTTTTGCCGTTCAGTCAAAACAGGCGCGGCCTCTGGGCGGTTGCTGTTGGAAAACCTCCGGTTGCTCACAGGCGTGAATCGACCCGGTTTAAAAACTTCACCATTGAGAATTTGACGCAGGGTTTGCAGCAGCTCGTGGCTCAGACTTGATTTGGTTATGAAGCCTGCAGCGCCTTTGTTCAAGGCCTGTTGCATGATGCTTGGGTTGGCCGAGCCGGACAAAATAACCACGGGCAATTCGGGGTGTCGCTCAGCCAAAATCTCCATCGCCGTGAGACCATTCATGTCTGGCAAGTGGTAGTCCAGCAACACCAGATCAAGATCAGCATGCCCGCGCGCTAGCGCAAAAGCTTCAGCGCAATTGGCGGCTTGCAGCACCAGCGTCGCCTCGTTTTCATCAAGGCCGAGCAAGACCTGAGCCAAACCTTCGCGAACCAACGCGTGATCGTCAACAACAAGGATTTTCAAGATATCAGCCTGTCTGCTTTCATACAATCATCGGACTTGCGCAAATTGACTCTTTAAGTCAGTCGCGCTGCAACTTGCGACACAAATAATACCCTACCCCATGTTCGTTCACTTGCGCTTACACACAGAATTTTCCGTGGTTGACGGCACCAACCGTGTTGATGACGTTATAAAAGCAGCTGCAGCCGATCAGCAGCCCGCTTTGGCGATCACTGATTTGAGCAATTTGTTTGGTGCCATCAAGTTTTATAAAGAGGGGCGCAAACGCGGTGTCAAGCCCATCCTTGGTGCTGAAGTCTGGCTCGAAGGCCTGGGTAAAGACACCAGTCAGTTGTCGCGTGTGCTGTTGCTGGTGCAAGATCGGCAGGGTTATTTAAATTTGTCCGAACTGTTGACCCGCGCTTGGACGCGCAGTGCTAGCAAGGCGCAGGCTGCGCTGAGCCTGGACTGGCTGCGTGAACGCAATGGCGGTCTGATTGCTTTGTCGGGTGCGCAGGCCGGCCCAGTCGGACAAGCGTTGTTGCAGGGTGACGAGGCGCGTGCCACCGATGCGGCCTTGCAATTAGCTGGCTTGTTTACGCACCGCTTTTATTTGGAGCTACAGCGCGCCGGGCGGGCCGAAGACGAGAGTCAGGTGGTTGCTGCAGTGGCGTTGGCTCAGCGTTTGCGTTTGCCCGTTGTGGCCACGCATCCAGTGCAGTTTGCCGCTCCAGAAGACTTTGAAGCGCACGAAGCGCGCGTGTGTATCTCAGAGGGGGAGATTTTGGCCAATCCGCGCCGCTTACGGCGCTTTACACGTGAGCAATATTTCAAAAGCACTGCGCAAATGCAGGCGCTTTTTGCCGACATTCCGTCTGCACTGAGCAACTCGGTGGCTATTGCCAAACGCTGCAATCTGAGTTTGGTGTTGGGCAAGGCGCAGTTGCCCGATTTTCCGGTGCCAGCTGTGCAGGGTCAGGTGATGGATCCTGACAGCTATTTTCGCTATGCCTCGCACGAGGGACTCAAAGATCGCATGGCGCACTTGTATCCCGACCCACGCAAGCGCGAGGCTGAAATGCCACGCTACCTGGCACGCCTTGAGTTTGAATTGGTGACGATTTTGAAGATGGGTTTCCCGGGCTATTTTTTGATTGTGGGCGACTTTATTAACTGGGCAAAAAACAACCGATGCCCGGTTGGGCCTGGCCGTGGCTCAGGCGCCGGCTCATTGGTGGCTTATGCACTCAAGATCACCGACCTGGACCCGCTGCAATACAACTTGCTGTTTGAGCGTTTTTTAAACCCCGAGCGGGTTTCGATGCCCGACTTTGACATTGATTTTTGTCAAGGCAATCGGGATCGGGTGATTGATTACGTGAAAGATAAATACGGCAAAGATGCCGTGAGTCAAATCGCTACTTTTGGCACCATGGCGGCACGTGCGGCGATACGCGATGTGGGTCGCGTGCTCGACATGAGTTATACCTTTTGCGACAGCATCAGCAAATTGATTCCGAATAAGCCAGGCGTTTCGGTCACGCTGCAGCTGCCGCCAGCAGATAAGAAAAAAGACGACAAGCAAGTTTATGCAACCGAGGCAGAGCCTCTGTTGGCCGAGCGTGAGGCCAAAGAAGAAGATGTGCACACTTTGCTGGAGCTGGCGCGCAAGCTTGAAGGCATGACGCGCAACATCGGCATGCACGCTGGTGGCGTTTTGATAGCACCCGGAAAGCTGACTGATTTTTGTCCACTCTATCAGCAGCCTGGCAGCGATTCTGCGGTGAGCCAATATGACAAAAACGATGTGGAATCGGTTGGCTTGGTGAAGTTTGACTTTTTAGGTTTGGCAACTTTGACGATTTTGGAGATTGCCCGTGAACTCATCATGCAACGCCATGCAGGTCAGGATAATTTTGCTTTTGAAAATCTGCCGCTTGACGACAAAGCGGTTTACACGCTGTTTTCTGAGGGTAAAACCGAAGCCGTTTTCCAGTTTGAATCGCGCGGTATGCAAGGCATGCTTAAAGATGCCAAACCGACCAGATTAGAGGATTTGATCGCGCTGAATGCACTCTATCGACCTGGCCCGATGGATCTGATTCCGAGTTTTGTGGCTCGCAAACATGGCCGTGAGGTGGTGGAGTACCCCCATCCGCTGGTGGCCGGGATGCTGTCAGAAACCTACGGCATCATGGTTTACCAAGAGCAGGTGATGCAAACTGCGCAAATTCTGGGGGGCTATTCACTCGGTGGTGCCGATATGCTGCGCCGTGCCATGGGCAAAAAAGATGCCGATGAAATGGCGCGGCATCGGCAAATTTTTCGTGATGGTGCTGCTAAAAATGACATACCGCAAGCCAAGGCTGACGAAATATTTGACTTGATGGAGAAGTTTGCTGGCTATGGCTTTAATAAGTCGCACGCCGCTGCTTATTCGTTGCTGGCCTATCACACGGCCTGGCTCAAGGTGCATTACAGCGCAGAGTTTTTTTGCGCCAACATGACGGTCGAGATGGACGACACCGACAAGCTGAAGGTGTTGCTGGAAGATGCCATAAAAATGGGTCTTACTTTTGAGTCGCCCGACGTGAATCGGGGGAGCTACCGCTTTGAGCCCATTTCCGATCAGCAAATTCGCTATGGCTTGGGTGCTGTCAAGGGCACCGGCCAACAAGCGATTGAGGCTGTGGTGGCTGCCCGCAATGGCCGTGGTGTGGGTCCAGATGCAGCCAAGTCAGGGCCATTTACCAGCTTGTTTGATTTTTGTTGCCGGGTCGATCGTGCACGCATTAACAAGCGCACGGTGGAGGCACTCATCAAGGCCGGTGCCTTTGACGCCATTGCCTTAAACCGCGCCAGCATGCTAGCCAGTGTCGATTTGGCGTTTGAGTTTTCGGCAGCCACCCTAGCCAATGCGAATCAGTGCAATTTGTTTGACATGGGTGGTGAAGAAACCATGCATGGTTCCAGTTCGCAAGAGCCTGAGTTGATCATGGCGACCCCATGGGGGGTGAAAGAACAGCTCACTCTGGAAAAAACAGCGCTTGGCTTTTATCTTTCGGGCCATTTGTTTGATGAAGTTGCGCAAGAAGTGCGCAACTTTGCCCGGCGGCCTTTGGCAGAGCTGCTCGATACCCGTGAACCCCAAGTGTTGGCTGGCATCATCAGCGATTTTCGGGTCATCAATGGGCAACGTGGCAAGTTGGCGTTGTTCAAGCTCGACGATAAATCAGCGGTATTGGAAGCACGCGCTGATGAAGCGCTCATCAATGCCCATAAACATTTGCTGAAAGACGACACGCTCATCATCGCCATGGGTAAATTGCAGCCCGATCGTTTTGCGGGTGGCATGCAGTTGACGCTCACGCAGTTGTGGGATATGGAGGCCGCACGTTGCCGTTTTGGTAAATTTCTACGCGTCACCTTGCCAAGCCCGTTGCAGCGTAGCCCGATCGATGTAGCGCGCCTGCTCAAGGAATACCCTGCGAAGCGCGAGAGCACCGAGCAGGGCGATTTGCTGCAGGGTTTGGAAGTGCGCTTGGCGCTGACGTGTGGTAACGCGAGTGAGCAAGCCAGTGCCGAGTTGCAATTGGGTGAGCGCTCCAGGTTTTACCCAAGCCATGCGGCTTTGGCCAGTTGGATGGCACAAGCAGCACCTGGGCGTGCCGAGCTTGTCTATGAATAATGCCTCTGACGCTTGCTGAATAAGCATGACTAGCTATAGAAAAAATAGCTAGTCCTTCGGGCGAAAAGTGATGATCATGGACGCAGGTATGCGCCCATCGATGTCACGTGGGAGCATTTCGGTTTTGTCGATGGCTTTGAGCACAGCGTCATCCCACGCTTTTACGCCGCTGGATTGGGTGATTTTTCGCCCAATGATGCTGCCATCGGGGGCGGTGCGCACTTCGATCTCGGTCGTTGGATTGCCGGCAATGTCTTGCGTGAAGACAATGTTCGGCTTGATGCGCGCCCGGATGCGCCCGGCGTAACTCGCTGATGGGCCAGATGATTGCAAGGCCGCACCGCTGGCAGTGGGTGCACCGCTGGCACCGGCCAAACCATTCATGCGCGCCAGATTGGCTTTGCGCTGGGTTTCCAGGCGAAGGTTTTCTTGCTCAGTTTTCTTTTTCTCGAGAGCGTCTTTATTGAGCTTGTCAGCTTGCTCTTTTTTTAGTGCTTCGACTTTCAATTTATCAAGGCGGACTTTTTCTTGCTGTTTTTCAAGTTCGATTTGTTTTTGCTTTTTTAGGCGTTGTTTGTCACGTTCAAGCGCAATATCGACTTTGGGCGGCTCCAGGGCAGGCTCGGGATCTGGTGCTGGCTGAGCTGCTGGCTGCGGCGGGGCTGATTCAGGGGGGGGCTCTACAGGCGCAGGCGCTGCTTCTTCAGGCACTGCAGACCATAACTCGGCTTCGGCGCTCAGCGTTGGCGCCTCGCGTTTCCATTGCACACCTAGCGTGAGTCCGCCCACCAACACGGCGTGTGCGAAAACGGCCAGCACGAGTGCGCGCAACAGGCCGGGTGTGGCTGGCGGTGCAAATTCGAGGCGGTTGGCGACGGCTGACATGCGCTTGGCTAGGGACTTAATTGCACGGATAAGCCAACGCGTGTGACACCCGCACGCTGCAAGCTGTCCATGACCTTCACTACCGACTCGTATTTGACGTTTTTATCTGCGCTGATGACAACCGCCGAGTTGGCTGTGCCCGCTTGGGCTGCTTTGACCAGCGTGGCCATGGTTTTTAAATTGACCGAGCTGGTTTTGTCTTTCAGCTTCATCTCCAGGGTCTCATCTTTGCTAATCAGAATCTGAATCACCTGGTCGGGTTGTTTGGCCGCCTTGCCGACACTGGGCAAGTCGATCACACTGGGCGCAATCAGGGGGGCTGTGACCATGAAGATGATCAGCAGCACCAGCATCACGTCAATAAACGGCACCATGTTGATTTCGTTGATGGTGCGCCGACCCCGGCCACGGCTCACAACGGCGGCCATGCTCAGTGCCCCGAGGCCGATTGCGCGCCAACATTGCGCTGCAGAATGTTGGAAAATTCTTCAATAAAGGTTTCCAGCCGAATGGCAATGCGGTCAATATCGCGGGCAAAGCGGTTGTAGGCAACCACCGCGGGAATGGCTGCAAATAAACCAATCGCGGTTGAAACCAGCGCTTCGGCAATGCCCGGGGCAACCGTGGCGAGTGTGACCTGCGTGAGTGCAGCTAAGCCGGTGAACGAGTGCATGATGCCCCACACCGTGCCAAACAAGCCAACGTAGGGGGACACCGACCCGACCGAGGCCAGGAACGAAAGGTTGCTTTCAATCACGTCCATTTCGCGTTGGAAGCTGGCGCGCATGGCACGGCGTGCACCGTCCATCAAGGTTGCAGGGTCGGCAATGCGGCGCTCACGCAGTTTTTGGTATTCGCGCATGCCACTGGCAAAAATGCGCTCCATGGCACCGCCCGATCGGGCATTTTTGGTGGCGGCCGCAAACAGGTCGTTTAAGCTGCTCCCCGACCAGAATTCGCGCTCAAACGAATCGTTCAATTGTTTGACTTTGCCCAGGGCAAATAGCTTGCGAAAAATGGCAGCCCAACTGGCCACCGAGATGCTGATGAGCAATAGCATGACGAGTTGCACAACCAGGCTGGCATTGAGCACCAGGTGCAGGATAGAAAGGTCTTGGTTCATGTCAGGGCGTCCAATACGGTTTGTGGAATTCTGGCAGGTTTTAATTGACTGGCATTGACCCAGGCTGCTCGAATGCTGCCCTCACAGAGCAGCACTTGGCCTTCATTGGCATGGAGAAAAGCTTGTTGATGAATGCGCATGAAGGCTCGCCCCGACTCGATCAGCCGAGTGGAAACGCTCAATAGGTCATCGAGTTTGGCGCTTTTGAGGTAGCTAATTTCGGCGTGACTCACCACAAACATGCCACCTGTAGTCTCGCGCAGCTGGTGCTGATCAATGCCCTTGCTGCGCAGCCATTCGGTGCGTGAGCGTTCAAAAAATTTCAGGTAATTGGCATAGAAAACGATGCCTCCTGCATCGGTGTCTTCCCAATACACGCGCACCGGCCAGGTAAATATTTCTGAACGAGGTGTTTTCATACCAGCAAGGTTCGCAGCCGCGCGATGGCGCATTCAAGTTGCAGCATCGAGTTGGCTGTAGAAAAACGGATAAAGCGGGGGGTTTGTGCGCTACCAAAGTCACGTCCGGGTGTGACGGCCACATGGGCGCTCTGCATGATCTCGAAAGCCAAGTCCCAACTGTCCTTCACACCCAGTTTTTGGCAAGCGGATGTGCAATCAGCCCAAGCGTAAAAAGCGCCATCTGGCATGACTGGAACGGTTAGTCCCATGGCGTTGAGAGCGGGTATGAAGTAATCGCGGCGGGCTTTGAACTCAGCCCGTCGGCGTTCGTATTCGCTCAAACTGGTAGATTCAACGCAGGCCAGCGCGGCATACTGGGCAATGGTGCTAGGGCAAATATAAAGATTTTGAGCCAAGCGCTCCAGCACGCTGACCAATGTTTCGGGCACCACCATCCAGCCCAAGCGCCAGCCGGTCATGCTGAAATATTTGCTGAAACTGTTGATGCTGATGATGTTGTCGTCAATCGCTAGAGCGCTCTGGCCAAACTGGCTGTCGTAGCTCAGACCCAGGTAAATTTCGTCAACCAGGGTGATGCCACCTTTGTTTTGCACCAGCTCGTGGATACGGCGCATTTCAGTGGGCGCAATCGACGTACCGGTCGGGTTAGAGGGCGATGCCAGTAACACGCCACGCGTTTGCTGGCCCCAGTTGGCGGCAACTTTGTCGGCGCTGAGTTGGTAGCGCTCAGCCGCAGTGGTCGGAATTAACACCGCCCGACCGTCGGCAGCGGCGACAAAGTGCCGGTTGCAGGGATAGCTAGGGTCAGGCATGAGGATTTCGTCACCGGCATCGATCAAGGCCAAGCAAGCCAGTTGCAGAGCTGCCGACGCACCGGCAGTGACCACAATGCGACTTGCTGGAATCGTGATGTGATGGCGTGTGTGATACCACTCGCTGATGCGCTCGCGCAATTCGGGCAAACCGATGGCCGGCGTGTAATGGCTCAGTCCCGCACGGATAGCTTGGGTAGCCGCGTCTTGCACGGCTTGTACCGCTGTGAAATCGGGTTCGCCAATGTTCAAAAAAATCATCGGCTGAGCGCTGTCTTGCACTTGGCAAGCCAAAGTGCGGGCTGCTTTGGCAACCTCCATCACGTAGAACGGTTCAATCCGTTGGGCGCGCTGTGACAGTCTCATGACTTGGCTGTTCGCGAATGACTTTAGCGTTCGGCGTTAATTTCAGCTTGTCGCAATGGGTGTGCCAGGGCGTTAAGCACCGCGTTGACGTATTTGTGGCCGTCTGTCCCCCCAAATTCTTTGGCCAGCTCAATGCACTCGTTAAGCACCACGCGCCAGGGCACATCGGGACAGTGTTGCAACTCAAACACACCAATCCACATCACGGCATGCTCAATCGGTGAGATTTCTTCAATTTTTCGATCGAGAGCCGGCAAAATCAAGGCGTCAAGGCTGGTTGCTTGACTGGCACAGCCTTGCAGCAAGGCATCAAAGTGCAGCGCATCGGCTTTGGAAAACCCAGCCAAATCACGCGTGAAGGCGTCCACTGACGCCGTGTCGTTTTTGCCTACCAGCACTTGGTAAAGCGCTTGCAAGGCAAATTCTCGTGCACGAGAACGCGGCGATTTGCTGGCAGCTTTGCGAGCGCCCGTGCTGGTCAGGCCTTTGCGGTTTTGGCGTGGTGGGCGTGTCGAAGGGGCCGGGTGGCTGGACGGTGAACTCATCAAATTGCTTTCAGTAAATTGGCCATTTCAACGGCAACACGTGCCGCATCGCGCCCTTTTTCGGTTGTTCGAGCTAACGCTTGGTCAAGATTTTCGGTGGTCAAAATGGCATTGGCAATGGGTAGCTGATAGTCCAACGCGACCCGGCTGACACCTGCACCCGATTCGTTGGCGACCAGTTCAAAGTGGTAGGTTTCACCGCGGATGATGCAGCCCAGTGCAATCAAAGCATCAAAGTTCATGGTTTCAGCCAACGCC
>CAIYYA010000176.1 GCA_903930255.1 uncultured beta proteobacterium | reverse complement strand
TTGCGAGAGCCGCGACATCCTCTACAACGAAGTGTTTCTGGTGGAAGGTGACTCGGCGGGCGGCAGCGCCAAGATGGGGCGCGACAAAGAAAACCAGGCCATCCTGCCGCTGCGGGGCAAGGTGCTCAACACCTGGGAGGTCGAACGCGACCGCTTGTTTGCCAACAACGAAATTCACGACATTGCAGTGGCCATCGGCGTGGACCCGCATGGCCCCAACGACACGCCCGACTTAAGCGGCCTGCGCTACGGAAAAATCTGCATTTTGAGCGATGCCGATGTGGATGGCTCACACATCCAGGTGCTGCTGCTGACGTTGTTTTTTAAACACTTTCCCAAGCTGATCGACACCGGCCATGTGTTTGTAGCGCGCCCGCCACTGTTTCGGGTGGATGCACCGGCACGCGGCAAAAAACCAGCCTCCAAAGCCTATGCGCTCGACGAAGGTGAACTTACAGCTATTCTGGACAAGCTGCGCAAAGAGGGTGTGCGCGAAAGCGCCTGGAGCATCAGTCGCTTCAAAGGTCTGGGTGAAATGAACGCTGAGCAGCTTTGGGACACCACACTCAACCCCGACACCCGGCGCTTGTTGCCGGTGCATTTAGGTGCGCTTAACTTCGTCCAGACATCTGAACTCATGACCAAGTTGATGGGTAAAGGCGAAGCCGGCGCCCGCCGCGAGCTGATGGAGTTGCATGGCGATTCAGTTGAGATTGATGTTTAGTCAAACAGTTGATAGCGCCTTGCGCAAACTCTAACAACCTCGATTTTAGTTACGAACTTAAAAAAAGGGGTTCCGGTCAAGCACTATTTAAGCCCCTACACCCGACCCCTGCGAGCGAACGCATGACAGCTTGAAAAGATAGGGTGAACTTGGCACTGTCCAGTTACATCGATGAATAGAAAGCTGACAGGCATTACGCACCACGCGCCAACGCCATCACCGCTACGGCTGGCAGTGCTTTGAGCTTGTGGTCGCTCCACACCTGCCGCCAGTGCCGCGAACCGGGCTGGCCATGGCGCAAACCCAGCATGTGACGCGCGATGGTTGGCCAAGCTGTGCCGTAGTGCAGCGCTTGTGTCTGCATATAGGCGACCATTTTTTGTTCAACTAATTCCCTTGTAACGCTTGCTGAATAAGCGTCAGTAGCTTCAAAAAACAGAGCATCCCATTGACTCAGGCTCCAGGGATTGTGGTAGGCCTCGCGGCCAAGCATGACGCCATCGACGTGTTGCAGATGTTGCTCAATCTGCGCGGTTTGGGTGATACCACCATTGATCACGATCGTCAGCGCTGGGAAATCTTTCTTTAAGCGGTAGACCTGCTCATAGCGCAGCGGTGGCACCTCGCGGTTGTCTTTGGGGCTTAGGCCTTGCAACCAGGCATTGCGCGCGTGCACGATGAACGTGCGGCAGCCTGACAAGCTCAGTGTGCCTACAAAATCGCGCACAAAGTCATAGCTTTCCAGTTTGTCAATGCCAATGCGGTGCTTGACCGTGACCTCCATGCTGACCGCGTCTAACATCGCCTTGATGCCATCAGCCACCAACGCGGGTTCGCGCATCAAGCATGCACCAAACGCACCGCGCTGCACGCGCTCGCTCGGGCAACCGCAGTTCAGGTTGACCTCGTCATAACCCCACTGCTGTGCCAAACGGGCACAGTGCGCCAAATCCGCAGGTTCGCTGCCACCGAGTTGCAGAGCCACCGGGTGTTCAGCCACATTAAAATCAAGGTGCCGTGCCACATCGCCATGCAGCAACGCGCCGGTGGTGACCATCTCGGTGTACAGCATGGCGTGGCGCGTGAGCAAGCGGTGAAAATAGCGGCAATGTCGGTCAGTCCAATCGAGCATGGGTGCCACGCAGACGCGATGGGGCGATGGTGTTTTAGTCGAAATTACGTCTTTGTCGCGCACGTCGATGAACTTTCTTGGTGAATGTGATAATTCCGCCCCATGACAATTACTTACAAAGACTCTGAAGGCATTGCAGGCATGCGTGTAGCAGGCCGTTTGGCTGGCGAACTGCTGGATTATCTGGCACCCTTGGTAAGGCCTGGCATCACCACCAATGAGTTGGATCGGCTAGCTGAAGAGCACACCACCCAGGTTTTAATGGCGACGTCTGCCCCTTTGAACTACGCGCCGGGTGGCCACAACCCCTACCCCAATTCGATTTGCACCTCCATCAATCTCCAGGTGTGCCATGGCATTCCGAACGACATGCCGTTGAAAAAGGGCGACATTGTGACTGTGGATGTGACCGTCATCAAAAACGGCTGGCATGGCGATTCAAGCCGCATGTACATGGTGGGCGAGGTTTCTGTGGCTGCCAGACGCCTGTGCAACCTGACCTATGAGGCCATGTGGAAAGGCATCATGCGTGTGAAAGATGGCGCTTATCTGGGCGACATTGGCTTTGCCATTCAAACCTTTGCTGAAAACCATGGACTGAGCGTGGTGCGCGAATATTGTGGTCATGGCATTGGTCGCAGTTTTCACGAAGAGCCGCAGGTGCTGCACTATGGCAAGCCCGGTACGCTGGAGCGAATCAAGGCCGGCATGACCATCACCATCGAACCCATGTTGAATGTGGGGCGCCGCGACGTCAAAGAAATGGGCGACGGTTGGACCATCGTCACCAAAGACCGCTCGCTTTCAGCCCAATGGGAGCACACCGTGCTGGTGACACCCAATGGCTACGAAGTGCTGACACTTTCGCCCAACGGCCCACCGATCCCCGCCTTTGTAGGCGCAGATCGTCAGGGTTGAATATGACAGACCTGAACGCCTTGCGCAGCATATACCGAGCCGATAAGGCCCGTGTGCTTGAGCAACTCGCCACCAGCGGCGCATCAATTCGCCGTGTGAATACCTGCTTGCGCCAATTGGCTCAATTAACCGATCGCCTGCTCAAAACCCTGTGGCAAACGGCTCAGCTACCCAAGGGGCTGAGTTTGGTGGCGGTGGGTGGTTTTGGTCGCAATGAGTTGTTTCCGTATTCAGATGTGGATGTGCTGGTGTTGCTGGGAGAAAAACATGCGCTGGATACCGATGCTGTGCTGCAAAACAGTATCGAACGCTTTATCACCAGTTGCTGGGATGCGGGTCTGGAGATCGGTTCAAGCGTGCGCAATGTTGAGGAATGCCTGAGCGAAGCCCAAAAGGACGTGACCGTACAAACGGCTTTGCTCGAAGCACGCTTGATCACCGGCAACACCGTGCTGTTTGCTGATTTTTTGCACCAGTTTTTGATGGCCTTGGATGCAAAGGCATTTTTTATTGCCAAAACGCTTGAAATGCACCAACGCCACGGCAAGTTTGAAGACACCCCTTATGCGCTGGAGCCCAATTGCAAAGAGTCACCCGGCGGCATGCGAGACCTGCAAGTGATTTTGTGGGTGGCCAAAGCGGCCGGTCTGGGTAACGACTGGAATGCATTGGCCAAGGCCGGCTTGGCAACGGCCTTTGAGATTCAGCAAATCAAACGCAATGAAGCGGTGCTGCACCTGGTGCGGGCACGCTTGCATTTGCTCTCACAGCGCCGAGAAGACCGGCTGATTTTTGACTTGCAAGCCGCTGTAGCCAAGTCGTTTGGCTATCAAACGCCCGATGTCAGCACCGATGCACGGGCTTTTGTGCGGCCCAGTGAAGAGCTGATGCGCCACTATTACTGGGCTGCCAAAGCAGTTACCCAGCTCAACCAGATTCTGCTGCTGAACATTGAAGAGCGCTTGCATCCGTCAATACAAAAACCTCGCGTTTTGAATGCACGGTTTTTGGAGAAGGCGGGCATGGTCGAAGTGGTCAGCGACGACCTTTACCAGCGTGAACCACACGCGATTTTGGAAACATTTCTGGTGTTTCAGCGCCACGTGGGTCTGCAGGGCTTATCGGCGCGAACGCTGCGCGCCCTGTACAACGCACGAGATCTGATGAACGCCCAGTTTCGCAGTGACCCAGTCAACCGCGAGACCTTCAAACAAATTTTGCAACAACCCAATGGACTGACGCATGCCATGCGGCTGATGAACCAAACCTCAGTGCTTGGGCGTTATTTGTGGATTTTTCGCAAAATTGTCGGCCAAATGCAGCACGACCTGTTTCATGTTTACACGGTCGATCAGCATATTCTGATGGTGCTGCGCAATATGCGGCGTTTTTTTATTGTTGAGCACGCCCATGAATATCCGTTTTGTTCGCAGCTCGCAGGTGGCTGGGACAAGCCTTGGGTACTTTATGTGGCAGCACTGTTTCATGACATTGCCAAAGGTCGGGGCGGTGACCATAGCGTGCTCGGGGAACTTGAAGCTCGGCGCTTTTGCCGCCAGCACGCGATAACAGATGAAGACGCGCAGCTGATTGAATTTTTGGTGCGTGAACATTTGACCATGAGCCGCATTGCACAAAAGTCTGATCTAAGTGACCCCGATGTCATCACAGCTTTTGCCAAACAGGTTCAAAGCGAGCGTTATTTGACCGCGCTTTATCTGTTCACGGTCGCCGATATTCGTGCCACCAGTCCCAAAGTGTGGAACGCCTGGAAAGGCAAATTGCTCGAAGACCTGTACCGCGCTACCTCACGCGCACTGGGCGGGCATACCCCCGATTTGCACACCTTGGTAGCAGACCGACAACACGACGCATTGATTGAGCTGGCCTTGCATATGCAGCCCTTTGAGTCGCACAAAGCGCTGTGGGCTACCCTGGATGTGGGCTATTTCATGCGCCACGATGCCAGCGACATTGCCTGGCATACCCGCAAAATCTCTCGCTACTACGGTGGAAAAACGCCGATCGTGCGCGCGCGCCCCTCGGCGCTGGGTGAAGGCTTGCAGGTGCTGGTCTACACACCTGACCAGGAAGACCTGTTTGCACGGATTTGTGGTTACTTTGACCACAGCGGATTCAGTATTCTGGATGCGCGCATTCACACCACACGCAACGGCTATGCGCTCGACACTTTTCAGGTCATCACCACGAACCTGGAAGAGCATTACCGTGAGCTCATCAGTATGATCGAAACCGAGCTCGAGCGAAGTATCAGCAGCGCAGGTCCTTTGCCAACGCCGAGCCGCGGACGTGTATCCCGGCGTGTGAAAAGCTTTCCGATCACGCCACGCGTCAGCCTCAAGCCCGACGAAAAAGCCCAGCGCTGGCTGTTGAATATTTCAGCCAGCGACCGGATTGGCCTGCTTTACAGCATAGCCAGAGTGTTGGCTCGACACAAAATCGACCTGCAATTGGCCAAAGTTGCCACGTGGGGTGAACGCGTTGAAGACACGTTTGTGATTCAAGGCCCCGAGCTGCAACATAACCGCCATCAGATTGAGATTGAAACCGAGTTACTCCAGGCTTTGGCCTAAATTTTGAAGTTAAAAATACCCTCTGAGGCAATTGGATAAAGCACATACAGCTATTTATTCAATAGCACTATTCGAGCGACCGCCCTTCCCCTGCCTCTTCAACCGTTTGCCCATCTCGAATGTGATAAATGCGCTTGAAGGTGGGGATGATTTTTTCGTCATGGGTCACCACAATGATGGCCGTGTGTGCCTGACGCGCCATTTGGTTAAGGATGCGCATCACACCCAGGGCTCGTTCGCTATCGAGCGGTGCAGTGGGCTCGTCAGCCAGGATCACCGGGGGGCGATTGGCCAAAGCCCGGGCGATCGAGACGCGTTGCTGCTCTCCGCCTGAGAGCTGCGAAGGCTCGGCCTGGGCGCGGTGTTGCACATCCAGCGCGGTCAGTAGCTCCAGCGCGCGGGCTCTTGCTTGCGGGTTGGGCATGCCGGCCAGCATGGGCAGGAAGGCCACGTTGTCAGTCACATCCAGAAATGGAATCAGATAGGGTGCCTGAAAAATAAAGCCGATGCGGTCACGCCGCAAGGCACGCAGATCAGCTACTTTCCAGCCGTTGTCGTAAATCACTTCAGAGCCCAAGGTCATGCGCCCCGAACTGGGTTCAATGATAGCGCCCAAGCATTTGAGCAGCGTGCTTTTGCCCGAGCCTGAGGGTCCGACCAAGCCAACTACCTCACCAGGTGCAACGGCTATATTGACGTTTTTCAGTGCCTCCACCGCGCTGTCACCACTGCCATAAACTTTGCGCAGACCTTCAATGCGGATACCACCGCCGAGTGCTGTTTTAGTGTTCATGGGTTCATCCTATCGCTGCAGCTGGGTCAACCTGAAGTGCCACCCGAATTGCCAGCGTGCTGGCCAAAGCACACATCAGCAAGGTGGCAAACAGCCCTATCACTGCGTCTTGCGGCATCAGCAAAACAAATTTCGGAAAGATCGGTGCCCAAATGGTGGCGGCAATTTTGCCGACCATAAAACCAATCAAACCCAGCCCCATGGCCTGCTGCAAAATCATCGCAGCAATGGTGCGATTGCGCGTTCCAATCAGTTTAAGCACCGCAATTTCACGAATTTTGCCCAGCGTCATGGTGTAGATGATGAACGCCACAATGGCTGCGCTGACCACGGTCAGAATCACCAAAAACATGCCAATTTGTTTGGCAGACGTGGCGATCAACTTGGCCACCAGGATTTCTTCCATGTCGGCGCGGGTAAACACTTGCACATGTTTCCAGCGTTTCAGCGGTTCGGCCACGCGCTCGGGGCTCCAGCCTGGCAACAATTGCACCAGCACCGCATTCACGTTGTGGCTGCTGGTTTGCAAGCTCAGCACAGCATCCAGCAAGCCCGGCACGCCGGGGCGATTGAAGGCCGGGTTGGCGCTGGTGCGGGTGCGGTCGTTCACCAGGGTGTCGTTGTCTTTTAAAAATTGGGCTTCTTGTGCGTCTTTTAATGGAATGAACAGCATCGGGTCGCCCCCCGAAGACACCATGCGCTGGGTCAGTCCCACCACGGTGTAGCTGTGCCGGCGCACGCGCACTGGCTCACCCAGTTTGAAGCCGGTTTTCACATCCGCCACCGCTTCATAATGGTTGCGCGTGAGTTGCCGGCCGGCCACCAGATAACCCGGCTCGCCCGGTTGCCCTGGCTCGATGCCCACCACCATCACGCGCACATCGCTGCCGTTGGCGCTTTGCACCTGCTGGGTCAGATAGGTGACATTGGCCGCCTGCCCAATGCCCGGCAAACCGCGCACACTGCGCACCACATCGTCTTTCAGGCTGGAGGCCTCGGCATAGGGGCCCTGGGTGTCTTTTTGCACCACCCACAGATCGGCGCCACTGTTGGTGATGAGCGCCTGCGCGTCATTCACCATGCCGCGGTAAACACCGGCCATGGTCAGCGTCACGCCAATCAGCAAACCCAGACCCATCCCGGTCAGGGCAAACTTGCCCCAACCATGCAAAATGTCTCGCCCGGCCAGGCTGATCATGGTTGCGCCACCGGGTTGAGCAAGGCATCGACCACCTTGATACGGGCACCATTTTTGAGTGCTTTTTCGCTGTAAACCACCACTTGGTCTTGGCTGCTGAGCCCTTTGAGCACCTGCACCTGGCCGTCCAGACTGCTGGCACCGATGTGCACCGGGGAAAATTCTGGTGCACCCTCTTTGAGTCGCCACACCCCCGTTTGACCCTGCTGGCGCACGATAGCGGCATTGGGCAACAACAGGGTTGAGGCCGTGGCGGGTAGTTGCAAGGTCACCTCTGCCATTTCGCCCACCGAAATAGCGCTGGGTATATTTTCAAATGCCACTTGAGCAATGCGCTCTTCAGTCACGCTGTCAGCCAGCAATTCGACGCGGGCAACTTGGCCATTGAAGGTGCTGTGGGGTTGCGAACGCAGCACAATACTGCCTTTGAGGCCAGTCGCCAATGCGCTCGAGCGCCCCTGGTCAACCCGCATTTTGACCCACAGACTGGTCGGATCAACCAGGCGCAGCACCGGCTGCCCCGCCACCACCGTGCTGCCTGCTTCGGCATCGCGGGTGGTCACCACGGCATCGGCCGGAGCCAGCAGACGCACGTTGCCGCGCTGTTGCGCCAGTGCTGCGCGCTCGGCTTTGAGGCGGGTCATGTCCTGCCCCGTGCCGGTCAGGTTAGCTTGTGCGGCTTGCACAGCGGCGTCTGAAGAGGCCTGCTCTTGAACTCGGGCTTCGAGTGCACCGGGGCTGATGAAATTTTGCCGCGCCAGATCCTGATTGCGCTGGGTGTTGCTGGCGGCTAAGGTGCGCCTGGCACTGGCATCGGTCAACTGCGCTTGTGCCGTGGTTTGGGCACTGCCCGCACGGGCCATCGAGGCATCCAGTGCAGCCAGTCGCTGGTTCAGGTCAACCGGATCCATCTCGGCAATCAGTTGCCCGGCTTTTACGCTGTCGCCCACATCCACCTTGACGCTCAACACCCGGCCAGCCACGGTGGGACCCACCATCCAGCTGCGCCGCGCTTCGACTGTGCCAATGCCAAATATCGACGGTAACAAGCTGCCCTGAACCGGCTGAGTCACGGTGACCTTGATCGGCGCCAGCGGGCCGGTGCGCAGCGACACAAAGGCCACGGCGCCCAACAGGGACAGTGCCACGACACCGATCGTCATGCGTTTAAGCAAAAGTTTTTTGCGATTCATCAAAGCACTTTCAAAAATTCAGGAAGACGGATTGCAGACCTGCAGCCCACGTTGATAGAGTGCAAACACGCCAGCTGCTTGCTGTGTCATGTTGGCGATATTGCCGGACACCAGCGATTGCATGACCAAGCCTTGAACAGAGCCAATAAACAGCACGGCGGCAGCTTGCAGGTTCAGGTGCGGGTCGATGGTGTGTTCTGCTTGCGCTTGTGTTAAGAGTTGCAGCATTAATTGCCGGTAATGCTGCATGAGCTGACGCACCCGGGCTTTCAGCGCGGTTTCTTGTGCATGCTGCAGTTCCTGAAAAATAAGCCGAGGTACCCCCGGGTTTTCTGTCACAAAACCAACATGCGCCATAAATACGGCTTGCAGTGCGGCCAGAGCACGTGGCGCTGCCAGTGGCGTGGCCTGACCAGGCTTTGCAACCAGGCTTGTCCTATCGCTTAATACAGCCGCTGTTTTTAAACGCTCCATCAGTGTGCTGCTGATCCAGTCCATGGTTGCCAGCCAAAGCGCTTCTTTGCTGGCAAAGTGTTTGAAGATGGCACCCTGTGTGATGCCAACAGCCTGTGCCAGATCCGTGGTGGTGATGTCTGACGGGCTGCGCTGTGCTGCCAGTTTGAGCGCAGCTTCAATCAACCCAGCCTGACGGGTCTCGGTTGTTTGCTTGCATGGTTTGTCGCTAATTTGCATGACTATTTAAGTAATTGATCTATTACTTAAGTGTAATCTAATTTACAAAGCCCGGCTTTTGCTGCCATACTGGCAACTGTAGTGATTGACATCATCCCAGCCACAATTGTGACGGAACACCCCATGAAGCAGCGTATTTTTCAATTTGGACAACAGCACCCGGATTACGCCGTGCCCGTGCTCAATGAACGCGCCGTACGCGCCAGTGCCGGGTTGCTCTTTTTACTGGGTTTGGTAGCGTTCATGAACGCCTGGCTGATGGGAAACTTTCAGCCCACGCGCTTGTTTGTAGTGCTGTTTTTGGTCGATTTCAGTATTCGTATTTTGATTAATCCGCAATTTTCACCGACCTTGATCGTCGGCCAGTGGGTGGTACGCAAGCAGCAACCCGAATGGGTGGGTGCACCGCAAAAGCGCTTTGCTTGGGCGATCGGATTTGTGCTGGCGCTGGGCATGCTGTATCTGATGGTGCTAAACAACGTCGTAGGGCCGATCAATTTGATTGTTTGCGCCAGTTGCCTGACACTGATGTTTTTTGAAACGGCCTTTGGCATCTGTCTGGGCTGCAAACTATACAACCTGTTGAGCCCGGACAAGGCACAGCTTTGTCCGGGCGGCACTTGCGAATTGCCACCATCAGAGCACTGCAGAATTGCTGGCGTGCAGTGGGTGGCAGTCAGTCTGTTTGCCGTGTTGATTGTCCAGACATGGCACTGGGTAGAGCAGACCGGTGTGCATCGACCGGTGCCAGCCGTCGCTGTGAATGCCACCAGTTCGGCAAACCCGGCGTCAGTGAGTCCGGCTGAGCAAGAACGTTGCAAGGTGCCCAACTTTGCCAAAGCCATGGGCCACGAAGCTCAATGGAAGTTGCACAATAACTGTCCATGAGGCAGCACTGAAATTATGAATAATTTCAAAAAATACGTCTTCATCGGGGTCGCCTCACTGCTGGCTGCTTGCCTCAGCACATCGGCTATGGCGCTCGAGGTGATCTTTCAGCCGATTGCCCCTGGAATTTATGCCTTTATTGGCAGCACCGACGGACGCAGTTATGAAAACGAATCTCTCAACGCGAATATCGGTTTGGTCGTTACACCAGCGGGTGCGGTGCTAATCGATTCAGGGGCGAGCTACCTGGGCGCCAAACAATTAGCTCAGGCTGTCAAAAAAATTACCAGCCAGCCTATCCGTTGGGTTATCAACACCGGCGGGCAAGACCATCGTTGGTTGGGTAACGGTTATTTCAAAGCGCAGGGAGCCGAAATCATCGCCCATGCGAATGCCCAGCCGGACATGTTAGCCCGTGGCCTGCAGCACATTCAGACCAACGCACCGGTGCTTAAAGAAAAATTTGACGGCACTGAACGGGTGCTCCCCACGCGCTGGCTGCAAGGCCAGTCCACGACGATCGAATGGGGTGGCACGGTGTTTGAAATCATTCACCGAAACGGAGGCCACACACCAGGCGACAGCATGGTCTGGTTGCCACAGAGCAAGGTAGTTTTCACTGGCGATGTGGTGTATGTGCAGCGCATTCTGGGTTTGAATGATGTGAGCAAAACCAAAAGCTGGCTGACGTCGTTTGAAGCGCTTGAAGCCCTCAAGCCTGAGATTGTTGTGCCCGGCCATGGCGCTGTCACAACGCTAGCGACTGCGCAGCGTGACACCGGCAGTTTACTCAAGGCGTTACGTGCGCACATGAGCAAAAGGGTTGCAGATGGCGTCGACCTGAGCGCTGCCATCAAAAGCTTTGATGGCAAACCGTTCCAACATCTTCAACACGTGGAGGTTTGGCTGCCCCAGCTCGCTAACCGCACCTATCTTGAAGTCGAACAGGAATGATCTCAAATGAGGTTATTTCTTAGGCTTCAAAGCAGCGAGCGCGCCAATAGTCCGACCAGCGCACTGGCGGCAAGCACCGGCATCACCCCTTGCTTGTAGCGCAACAAAGCCAATGCAGCCAGCAGCGCAATAAGCACGGCAACCCCATCAATTTGAGTGCCAATAATGCCTTTGGCGCTTGCACCATAAGCGACGTGCGCTATAAAAAACAGTGCAAGACTGGCCATCACTCCGACCACGGCTGCGCTAATGGCGGTCAGTGGTGCGGTGAACTGCAGCTTGCCGTGGGTAGATTCCACCAACGGACCACCCGCCAGAATAAACACAAACGACGGCAAAAAAGTAAACCAAGTGGCCACTGTGGCGGCCAGCGCCGCACCTAAAAACAGCGCATCAGGCCCCAGCACCTGTTTGCTCCAGCCACCGATAAAGCCGACAAAGGCCACCACCATGATGAGCGGCCCGGGCGTGCTCTCGCCCAAAGCCAGCCCGTCCATCATCTGCGGCCCGGTCAGCCAGGCGTATTGCTCGACACCACCTTGATAGACATAGGGCAGCACCGCATAAGCGCCACCAAAAGTCATCAGCGCAGCTTTGGTAAAAAACCAGGCCATTTGCGTCAAGGTGGCCTCCCAGCCTTGCCAGAGAAACAACAAGCCGATGGGCAGCAACCACAAAATAACCCCCACCAGCAGCACTTTGAGCAAACTACCTTGGCTAAAGCGGGCGTGTAAGGGCGTGGGGGTGTGGTCATCAATCACGTAACTGCCAGTTGCATGGGGGTTTGCTTTACCTGAGCCGTGACCAGCGCCGCCCGAAAACTGCTTGGAGCCCGAGCGATGCGCCAACCAACCTGTCAGCGCAGCCGCTGCCACAACCCACGGAAACGGCACATTAAAAAACGAAATTGCTATAAAACTAGAAGCTGCCAACGCCCATAGCGCGGGCGCTCTGCTGGGTTTTTTAAGTGTTTTTGAGCCAACCCGGTGCACCGCCTGCAGCACAATGGCCGCCACCGCCGGCTTGATGCCATAGAGCAAACCAGCGACCCAGCCGACATCGCCAAAAGCCACATAAATCCAGCTCAGGGCAATCAAAATAAACAGCGACGGCAAAACAAACAGCACACCTGCAGCCACGCCACCCCAGCTGCGGTGCATCAGCCAGCCCATGTAGGTGGCCAGTTGCTGGGCTTCTGGGCCGGGCAGCAACATGCAGTAGTTCAGCGCATGCAGGAAGCGTGTTTCAGAGATCCAGCGCCGCTGCTCCACCAGCTCGCGGTGCATCAGCGCAATTTGCCCGGCTGGCCCACCAAAGCTGATGAAACCCAGTTTGAACCAGAATTTGAGAGCTTCCAGAAAGGGGATGCTGTTTGACACAGCGACGCTTTTGTCAGCGGTTTTGTCCTGTGTGGCGTTCATGCGGGTTTCCAATTGTGTTGTTCGTCACAGCCTGCCACGGCATCACGGCACCAGGCATAAAGCGCATCGTAAATCGGCATCATGGCCTGCAGCATGGTGTGATCGTCGGGCATATTGCGCGACATTCCCAAAGACAGCGCCAACAAACCCGCCGACTGCGCAGCTAAATTCAGCTGATCGGTATCTGCGCCGCGCACAATGCTTGCCAAGCGTGCCAAAGCCTTGTCAGCACCCAAGTTGTAAATGCGAATAAAGGCATCAAAGCTGCATTCAGCGCCCACATGGGTGAAACACGTGTCGGCCACAGCAGCCGTCACATCGTAGGCCGTGGCACTTTGGCTGTGGGCGACAGTTTGCACCTGGGCTGTGGGCACATACAAAAATTGCGCCTGTGCATCGATAAACCGGCAGATTAACCAGGGGCAGGCTATGCGGTCAATTTTGGGACGTTCACGGGTCACCCAACGCGTGGCGCTAGCAACGGCTTTGGCATGGGTTGGTAGACCGAGTTGGTGCCAGCTTTCAATGCCGCCGTGCAAAAAATGGGCGTCAATGCCACGTTCGCGCAAGACTTGCGTGACGCTTTGACTGACTTCATGACCGTGCACACAGTAAACCAGCACTGTGCTGGCTGGCGGAAGTGTGCCAGCCCACAGGTTGACCTGCATCGGGTCACGCCGCAAGGCTCCAGGCAAGATGTTGCTGGCTTGGATAAAGGCGGCATTTTTGCGCACATCAATCAGCAGCGGCGCGGCGCTGGCTTGCAGCCGAGCGAAAAGCGCCGGTGCTGTCAAAGCGGAAATTTCTTGAGATAAAACAGCAGACGTGAGGGTGGTGTCCATGGCAAGTCCATACAAGGTTGCAGCGCTTGGACGGGACACCGTCTTGGGGCTCAGATATTGACTATCGCCTATTGAATTGAACCCGATGCCGGGGCGCTGACACCCCGACGCAAGCAATATATCACGTGCTAAAAGCCACGATCCATTTAGGCCTTAATTGGAAGCTTGTAACGCATCAACAAAGCCAAACTGGCTGAAATCACGCATGCGCATGGGGTAAAGCTTGCCCCACAAGTGGTCGCATTCGTGTTGCACCACGCGGGCATGAAAACCATCGACGGTTCTATCTATCGCATCGCCATACTGGTCAAACCCGGTGTAGCGAATGCGGCTATAGCGGGGCACTTTGCCGCGCAAACCTGGCACCGACAGGCAGCCCTCCCAGTCTTCATCCTCGCTGGGCGTCTGTTCGCCCTCGCCCAATGGCGTGATGAGCGGATTGATGAGCACGGTTTTAGGCACCAGTGGTGCATTCGGATAACGCGGGTTGGCTGCGTCGGTGCCAAAAATCACCACCTGCAGGTCAACGCCGATTTGCGGCGCCGCCAGCCCTGCCCCATCGGCAGCGCGCATGCTGTCGAGCAGGTCGGTGATCAGCAGATGCAACGCATCCGAATCAAATTCGGTGACGGGTTGCGCCACCCGCAAAAGGCGCGGGTCGCCCATTTTCAGAATGTCACACACGGCCATTGAGCATCTCCAATAATTCAGCCTCATCCAACACCGGAACACCCAGTTCACGCGCTTTCTCGAGCTTGCTGCCGGCTTCGGCACCGGCCACCACAAAGCTGGTTTTTTTGCTGACAGAGCCGGCCACTTTGCCACCGGCGGCTTCGATCCGTGCTTTGGCTTGTTCGCGGTCGAGGCTGGGCAAGGTGCCGGTCAACACCAGGGTTTTACCGCTCAAGGGCTGCACTGCCAGTGGAGCCGGATCGCCTTCTGGCCAGCTTAGACCGCAGGCACGCAACTGCTCAACCACCTCGCGGTTGTGGGCTTGATCAAAAAAAGTGCGCAGGCTTTTGGCCACAATCGGCCCTACATCGGCAACTTCGAGCAACTGGGCTTCACTCGCCTGCATTACCGCGTCAAGCTTGCCAAAATGGCGCGCCAGTTCTTTGGCTGTGGCTTCGCCAACGTGGCGAATACCCAGCCCAAACAAAAAGCGTGGCAAGGTGGTTTGTTTGGATTTTTCCAGCGCCTGCACGATGTTTTGCGCAGACAGTTGAGCCATGCGCTCAAGACTTTTTAGCTGCTCCAGCGCGATGTGTTGCCGTTCGGTGTCGCTGAGCCTGGCATACAGCGCATCCGTCGTCACCTGCTCTATTTCAGCCATAGCCCGAAAACCCAGCCGATACAAGTCGGGCAACGTGTGGATGACACCGGCATCGACCAATTGGTCAACCAGTTTGTCGCCCAGGCCTTCCACCTCAACGGCACGGCGCTGGGCAAAGTGCAGCAGGGCTTGCTTGCGCTGGGCGCGGCAATACAGCCCGCCAGTGCAGCGGTAGTCGGCCTCGCCTTCTTCGCGCACCGCCAGGCTGTTGCACACCGGGCAGCTGCCAGGCATGGTGAACATGGCGCCACGCGGCGGCGCTTCTGGCGATGCGGATTCTGGAAAGACCACACTCACAACTTCGGGAATCACGTCACCGGCGCGGCGCACGATCACGGTGTCGCCCACACGCACGTCTTTGCGTCGGGCTTCGTCTTCATTGTGCAAGGTGGCATTGGTCACGGTCACACCACCAACAAACACCGGTGCCAGCTTGGCGACCGGGGTGAGCTTGCCTGTGCGCCCCACTTGCACGTCGATCGCCAACACAGTGGTCTGCATCTCTTGGGCAGGAAACTTATGCGCCACGGCCCAGCGCGGCTCGCGCGTGACAAACCCCAGGCGGCGCTGCAACACCAGGCTATTGACCTTGTAAACCACACCGTCAATGTCAAAACCCAGGCTATCGCGCTGGGCCCCGATGTCAGCGTAAAAAGCTACCAATTCAGTAGCGCCATGCGCTTGCTGGACAAGCGTCGAGACCGGAAAACCCCAAGACTTCAGGGTCAGTAAGAGTTCCAGATGGGTGACAAAATCTGGCCCACCCTTGAGCGCCGGCGTGATCTCGCCCAAACCATAAGCAAAAAAACTCAAAGGGCGCTGGGCGGCAATCGCCGGGTCGAGTTGGCGCACTGCCCCAGCCGCTGCGTTGCGCGGGTTGACAAAGGTTTTTTCACCTTTGGCACCCGCGGCTATTTTTTCGCGTTGACGTTGGTTCAGTGTTTCAAAGTCGTCGCGGCGCATATACACCTCGCCACGCACTTCGAGAACAGCGGGCACACCGAGCGGTAAACGCAGCGGGATTTGTCCAATCGTGCGAATGTTTTGCGTCACCTCTTCACCCATTTCACCGTCGCCGCGCGTGGCGGCTTGCACCAACACGCCCTTTTCGTAGCGCAGGCTCATGGCCAAGCCGTCAAATTTAGGTTCGGCCACATAGTCAAGGGGCGCATCCAGCTCAGTCAAGCCGAGTTCTCGACGCAGGCGTGCATCAAAATTTTCGGCACCACTGCCCTGGGTGTCGGTTTCAGTGCGAATGCTCAGCATGGGCAGGGCGTGGCGCACCTGGGCAAACTGCGCCAGTGCTCGCCCACCCACCCGCTGTGTGGGTGAGTCAGCAGTCAGCAACTCCGGGTAACGCAGCTCCAAGCCCTGAAGTTCGTGAAAAAGGCGGTCGTATTCAGCATCAGGCACGCTGGGTTCGTCCAGCACGTAATAACGGTGCGCATGCGCATGAAGGGTGTTGTGCAGCCAGACCAAGCGAGCGCGCTCCAGCGCACTGGGTCCAAATAAATCAGCGGTATTCATGCGGCAGTGTTTCAGGAGAACAGGCGTCTGGCCAAGGGTGAGCCTGCAGACAGCTCACGTTGGTCGAGGCGGTCATAAACATGTTCGAGCTCTTGCTCAATCACGTCCATAGCTTCAGCTGGCAGAGCCATGCCGTTGTCGTCGGTGATGCTGCCGTCCATCTCTTTGGCCAAAGTCAGGGCGCTTTCGCGCATGCGCTCAAATGCACGTTCGCCACGTGGCACCTGCGCCACCTCCAGACTCATCAGCACTTCGCGCAGGGCTGATTGTGTGGGGTCGTCGGCCAGTGCGGCTTGGGTGTCAAAACTCAGACTCAACACGGGGGGGTGTCCGGCGAAATTGGATGCAACCACCATGCGCCCGGCCAGCACACCCGGCACAAATCCCAAGCGCGCTGCAGTTTGCTGGATATAACTCGGGCTCCAGGCGGCACGCCGAGCTCGCAAAATAAAGCTCAGTTGGGCATCGTGGTCACTGGCAAATTGGTCAAGCTCTCGCGCTCGTGCGACTTCATCGCGCATCAGCGGAAAGTCTGGCGTGCCGTTGATGTGATCACAAAAACCCTGAGTTTTCACAACAAACTCTGAAAATTCGATGTTGTTGAGTGCACCTGAACGATTGGCCAGTTGCACCCCGGCTTGCATGGCGCTGTAACGCTGGCCGGCTTGCGGTGTTTCCCAACGCTGGCTCGCCATGTTCAGGGCTTCAATGGCAAAGGCTTTGCTGCCCACACGCCGGGTTGGTGGCATGGCGGCTAGCAGCACTTCGCCATTCAGCGGCGCATCGGGCGTGATGGCTGCAATCACATCAATCAGGGCATCTAGGCCAGGCTTTTTTTCGGGCATTGGAAGCGAAAAATGGGCATCGTCGAAAGCATTCGCATCTAGCACCGGCTCTTGCATTTGCTCAGCTTGCAGCAGGGCTGCTGCAAAAGAATCCGGCGCTTGCGCTCGACGCGGCTGCAGGCGATGCACTTGCCAGGCGCCGTAGCCTGCTAGCAGCAGCAAAACTGCCACACCCAAAATCAATAGTCCCAGTTGCAATTGGCTCATGTGTTGATCGCTCGTTTGGCGTTATTCAAAGGTGTTTAGGCTCAAGGCTGCTTCCATGTCAACCGCCACAATGCGTGACACGCCCTGCTCTTGCATTGTTACGCCAATCAGCTGCTCGGCCATTTCCATGGCGATTTTGTTGTGGCTAATAAACAAAAACTGGGTTTCACGACTCATGGCAGTCACCAGTTTGGCATAACGTTCGGTGTTGGCATCGTCGAGCGGCGCATCAACCTCGTCGAGCAAGCAAAACGGTGCCGGATTGAGCTGAAATATGGCAAACACCAGGGCGATTGCCGTCAAAGCTTTCTCGCCACCTGACAAAAGGGCAATGCTTTGGTTTTTTTTGCCCGGCGGCTGGGCGATCACTTGAACGCCAGCATCCAGAATCTCACCGCCGGTCATCTCCAGGCGCGCATTGCCACCACCAAACAGCTCCGGAAACATACGACCGAAGTGGCCATTGACTGCAGCGAAGGTGTCACCCAGCATCGAGCGGGTTTCAGCGTCAATTTTGCGAATGGCATCTTCGAGCGTGTTCATGGCCTCAGTTAGATCGGCTGACTGACTGTCGAGAAATTGTTTGCGTTCACCTGTGGCACTGAGTTCATCGAGTGCAGCCAGGTTCACCGCACCCAGCGCAGCGATCTCGTCTTGCAATCGATCAATCTCATTTTGCAAACCGCCCAAGCGCACACTGCCCTCAGCAAGCGACATAGCCAATGCGCTCAGATCCGCCTTGGCGTCCAGCAGCAATTGGGTGTATTGCTCAAAGCCGAGTCGAGCTGCCTGCTCTTTGAGCTGCAGTTCGGTGATGCGCCTGCGCAGCGGCTCCATCGCGTGTTCGAGCTGCAAGCGACGTTCGTCGCTGGCACGCAGTTTCAGTGTCAGGTCGTCGTAATGGCTGCGGCCACTGGCCAAAAGCTGTTCGCGCTCGAGCTTAAAAGCCAGCGCTTGTTGCAAACCAGCTTGCGCGCTGGCATCGTCCAGTCGCAACAATTCTTGTTGTGCTAATTCGGTCTCGGCGCTTACGGAGCTTGCTTGATGCACTGCAGTTTCAATAGCACGTGAAAACTCAGCCCTTCGCGCGTCCAGGGTTCTCAAACTGAAGTTGGCTTCTTGCAACTGACGCTCCAGGCGGCGCTGCTGTTCGCGACATTCGTTCAGTTGACGTTCAGCAAGTTGCACCTGGTCTTGCCATTCGCGATGGATTTCTTGTGCTTGCGCAAGTTGCCAATCGAGCTCTTCAAAACTTGCCTCAGACATAACACGGCGCTCTTGCAAAGTTTGTAACTGCTCGTCAAGCTCTGCAATTGCATGGTTCATTTGCAAGAGACGCAAACGTGCTTGCTCAGCTAATTGTGTGAGTTGCAGCGTTTGCACTTGCAGTGCATGCGCCTGTGTTTGCGCAAGACTCGCCTCACGCTGTGCAGCTTGCACCTGCTTGGCCATGTCGGCCACAAGGCTTTCGCTGTGCAAAAGTGCCGTGCGTGCGGTGTCAGCGATCAGCATCTGGGCGCGCCGCAGTTTCTCTAGGTTTTCAATTTCTTGGGCACGCGCCAGCAAGCCCGACTGCGCTGAATCCTGCGCGTAAAAACTCACGCTTTGACGGCTCACGGCATGGCCACTGGGCACATAAATCATTTCTCCAGCCCGCAATTGGCTGCGACTGGCCATCGCCTCTTGTAAATTGCTAGCTGAAAAACTCGTCTGCAACCAGTCCTGCAAAATGACCAGCAGCTCGGCATCTTGCAAGCGCAGCCAGCTGCTCAAAGGTGTCAATCGGGCGCTTGGTTCAGCCGGTGCATCTGCCAGCACCAGGGGTTGAAAAAAAGCCAGTTTCGCCGCCGGCAGGTCTTGGGCGAAAGCGCTCAGCATTTCCAGACGGCTAACTTGCAGCGCACCCATGCGTTCACGCAAAGCCGCTTCGATCGCGTTTTCCCAGCCTGCTTCGACATGCAGACGCGTCCACAAACCTGGCAAATGGTCAAGCCCATGTTTTTCTAGCCAAGGTTTCAGCTTGTCGTCGGTTTTAACTCGGTTTTGCAGGGCTTTGAGGGCCTCGAGCCGTGCGCTCAATGCCGTTAATTGAGCTGCTTCGTGGGTGTGCGTCTGTTGCTGTTCGCGCCACTGCGCCTGCAAGGCCGGTGTGCTGTCGCTTAAGGCTTGGTGCTGCGCTTGTGTCTGAATAACACTTTGCTGGGCTTGCGCAAGTTGCGCTTGCAATGCTTGCAAACGCTGTTCATCGGGTGCTTGCAAGGCACGTTGGTCGTGCAACAGGCGCTCGCGCCGTGTTTCGAGTTGGCGAGTTTGCTCTTGCAAACTGCGCTGCTCAGCTGCCAACACACCAATTTGTTGCTGCACGCCGAGCACGCTTGCATGCTGGTTTTGCACCTTGTTCTGCTGTTCACGCCAGATGGCCTCTAAATCGGGCAAGGCTTGCGCTTGCTCGTGCATTTGGGCATCGAGTAGTTCGCTTTGCTCTTGCCCCAGCGCACTGAGTTCAGTCAATTGCGCCAAGCCATCGTGCGCATCGTGCAAACGAGTCGCCCACTGTTGGGCTTGCACCTGCAAATTTTGCAGGCGCTGTTGCACGCGCAAGCGCCCATCCACCACAAAACGAATTTCAGCTTCAAGACGGCCGACTTCGGAGCTGGCTTCATAAAGCTTGCCCTGCGCCTGATTCACCTGATCGCCAGCGCTGTAATGGGCTTGACGAATCGTTTCAAGCTCGGACTCGATATGGCGCAAATCGGCAACTCGTGCCTCTAGCGCATTTTGAGCCTGGAGCACCGCAGCCAGCGATTGCTCGGCGTCACGCTGGACATCCTGGCGTTTTAAAAACCAGAGTTGCTGCTGCTTCTGCGTGGCTGCGGCCGACATGGCTTTGAATTTTTTGGCAACCTCGGCCTGTTTTTCGAGTTTGTCAAGATTGGCAGTGAGCTCGCGCAAAATATCCTGCACCCGGGTCAGGTTGTCACGCGTATCTTTCAGGCGCGTTTCGGTTTCGCGGCGACGCTCTTTGTATTTAGAAACACCAGCGGCTTCTTCCAAAAACAAACGCAGCTCTTCAGGTTTACTCTCGATGATCCGGCTGATGGTGCCCTGACCAATGATGGCGTAGGCGCGTGGCCCCAGACCCGTGCCTAAAAATACATCTTGCACGTCTCGCCGGCGCACCACCTGGTTGTTGATGAGGTAACTGCTATTGCCTTCGCGTGTGAGCACACGCCTGACAGCGATCTCGGCAAACTGGTTCCATTGCCCACCCGCTCGGTGGTCTTCGTTGCTAAAGACCAGTTCCACACTGGCTCGATTGGCCGCTTTGCGAGTAGTGGTGCCATTAAAAATGACGTCTTGCATCGACTCACCCCGCAGCTCGGAAGCCTTGCTTTCACCCAAAACCCAGCGCACCGCGTCCATCACGTTCGATTTGCCGCAGCCGTTTGGCCCAACCACCCCGACCAATTGCCCAGGCAAAAGGAAATTGGTTGGTTCGGCAAACGACTTGAAGCCCGATAACTTGATGGAATTAAGACGCACGGATGGCTGCTGAAAAAGAGAGAAAAATCAGCCGGCATGATAACTTGCAGCGTCACGACCGAGGCACCAAGCCGCAATAGTGCCTAAGAAGAGCTTTGTCTATCATGAGAGGAATTCAAGCGCGCAATATGAATTGGCTCCTTCTACTCTTTTAACGTGAAACACCGTTCGTGGTGAGCCTGTCGAACCACCCTTCGACCGTTAGCCAAGCTCACGACCGGCCAAGCTCAGGGAGAACGGTTTCATCATACGGGGCGGCTGCCAAACCATTCCAGTTAGGGCTCAGTGGACCCAATGATGCTGCGGTAAGCGTGCCAGGTGGCATGGCCGAGCACCGGCCCTGTGAGCAGTAGCCCTGCGAAGTAAGGCAACATGCTCAGCCCTACCAACACCGTGATAAGAGCACCCCACAGCAACATGACCCCCGGGTTTTGCAGACAGGCGCGCACGCTGGTCAGTGCTGCGCTGACGGCGTCCACCTTGCGATCCAGGATCATCGGAATGGAGATCACGCTGGTGACGAATATTAGAGAGGCAAAAACGCCACCAACTAGCGTGAAAGTTATCAGGAATGGAAGATTTTCAGGATCCAGCAGCTGACTCAACGTGATCTGCCCGCCAGGCGGCAAATCAAAGCTCACGGCAAAAACGACCAATGAAGCCCGCCCCCAAATCATCTCAAGAACCAGTAAAACACCAGCGAAGATACCCATCGTGCCACTGCTCGGGCGCCAGCACTGAAGCGACGCCAATAAATGCGGCACGCGCCCTTTTTCCTGCTCACGGCTGGCGTAATACAGACCAAGACACAAAAAAGGCCCCATCAGCAGAAAACCGGCGCTCAAAGCCATCACATAGGCCGGAGCCTCGCTAAATACCCACCACAAAGCGTGGCCCATCAAGAAAAAACACAGGCCGTAAAAGAGACCAATTTTTGGCTGGCGTGCAAAATCGCGCCAACCCTTGCGCAGCCAGACGAAAGGCGCACTGACAGGTAACGTCGCCAAGGCCAAGTTGAAGATCGACGTAGAGTCAGGTGCCGCTGGGGTTGAGCTCATGTCAAGCTGTCTCGCGCAGCGTCAGTGTGGAAGCATCGACCAGATCACGGTAGGCATGCCAACTGGCGTGTCCGAGTAGCGGCAACGCCAAAACCAGCCCAAACATGGCAAAACTCATCCCAAGCAGGGTGATGCAAAACAACAACAGCGCCCAAAAAGCCATCGGAGCCGGGTTGGCGAGCACGGTCAACCAACTGGTCAGCACCGCCTGACGCAGCGTCACACGTCGATCTAGCAATAAAGGCACAGCGACCACGCTAGAGGCAAATATGGGCGCAGCCATGACACCCCCGAGTGCCAGCCAAAGCTCTAGAAGGAAGCCCTCTTTGGCCAAAACGACGTGTTGTAAAACTCGCTCAAAGTGCTGATCGGAAGTGGTGCCAACAGGGTCAAAATGGTTGCAGAAGCCAACATCCAACCTGTGCCCGCCAAGGCCAGCAAAGTGCCAAACTGAGCCATGCACCAATAGTCGTTGCCCCATTTGTTGAAGTGATGGTTTTGCCAGTTCAGCCAAGTTTTCAAGACGACTCCGACGCCCGGCATCTGGCCACTCTCTCGTGCGCGACTCAGGGCATACAAACTGGTTGCCAGAATCGGTGCCATCAGCAGGAAACCTGGAAAAGCGCCCACCAGCAACCAGAAGCGGTCACGCGCCACGAACGCAATGGCCAGACCACACAGCGCTGTCACCAAACCGTGCGCCAAACTGATCCAGCCGCAAGCCACAAGGTCGCGCCAAGCCAACGCCAACCAGCGCATGGGCTGCGCCAGTGTGATGGTTCGCACGTTAGGCAGAAAAACAGGTTCCGTTGGGTGTGATGAATTCAACATAGGTGCGCATATTAACGGCTCATGAATAAGTTTGCACTGGCTCCCAACAATTTTGCACGGCCGCAGCGACATTGCCGGGCCACTGCATCCCACAGCAGCTATTAACCCACGCGAAAACCCTGCCCACTGCGGCAGCAGTGCAGTTGCTGGCCGCAGCGCAGCTATCAGACACCGAGCGTCCCAAATGAGCTTGATCAGAACATAAAAAAATCAGGTTCATATATCAATATAAGAATATAGAAATAAAAACATTGTATTTTGAAATATAACGAACTGCCTCTACAGTCTCCCCTATGCATGACATTACATTCATTTTTGCGGGTTTTTTTGTAGGCGCCGTGGTCGGCTTGACCGGCGTGGGCGGTGGCTCTCTGATGACTCCCATCCTGATATTTTTCTTTGGTGTGAAACCCTACATGGCTGTCGGCACCGACTTGTTGTTTGCCGCTTTTACCAAAATGGGCGGCACCCTGAAGATGGCGCGCAGTGGTCAAGTGGAGTGGCGCGTGGTGCTGCATTTGTCAGCTGGCAGCATTCCGGCAGCGCTGCTGACCCTGTGGTTTTTGAAAACTTTGGGGCCTGCCAGTGTGGCGGTGCAACACATGATGACCACCACACTCGGCGCCGCCCTGCTGTTGACCGCTGCCGCTACTTTATACAAGGCTGTGCGGGGCAAAAGCACACCGAGCCGAATTCTGACTGGGCAGGAAATGCAGGCAACCACGCCGCGCCACTGGAGTTTGCCGCTACTTTTTGGTGCACTGATCGGCAGCTTGGTGTCGCTTACCTCCGTCGGCGCGGGTGCCATTGGCGTTACCGTGCTGATGCTGCTCTACCCATTGTTGCCCTTGCCGCGCATTGTGGCGGCCGACATCGCCTACGCCGTGCCACTCACGCTGGTGGCGGGTGCTGGCCATGCTTCGCTGGGCTCAGTTGACTGGCCCATGTTGGCGCTGCTGCTGGCAGGCTCGTTGCCCGGCATCTGGCTCGGCACGCACTTCATGAGCCGCGTGCCCGAGCGGGTGATTCGCTCACTGTTGTCGCTGCTGCTGGCTTATGCCGGCACCAAACTCATCGCTTTCTGAGACCTGACCATGTACCACTACACCGATTTTGACCGCCAATTTATTCGTCAGCGCGCCACCCAATACCGCGACCAGCTTCAGCGCAACCAACGTGGTGAACTCAGCGACGACGAATTTCGCCCTCTGCGCCTGCAAAACGGCTGGTATGTGCAACGCCATGCACCGATGTTGCGTGTGGCTGTGCCGTATGGTGAGTTAGCCAGCCGCCAGCTGCGCGTGTTGGCGCAAATCGCCCGCCAATTTGACCAACCCAGCGCCCTTGTTTTTGCCGTCGCCCGTGCCAAACAGGCCGAACTGGGCACGCAGCATCTGCCGGTTGGCCATGGCCACTTCAGCACCCGCCAAAACGTGCAATTCAACTGGATTCCCCTGGATAAAAGCGCGGATGTGATGGAATTGCTCGCCAGCGTGGACCTGCACGGCATCCAGACCAGCGGCAATTGCATCCGCAACATCACCAGCGATGCCTTGGCCGGCATTGCGCCGGACGAAGACATCGACCCGCGCCCATACAGCGAAATCATGCGCCAGTGGAGCACCTTGCACCCCGAGTTCGCCTTTTTACCGCGCAAGTTCAAAATTGCTATCACCGGCGCCCAGGAAGACCGCGCCGCCATTGCCTGGCACGACGTGGGCTTGCAATTGCGCCGCAACTCGCTCGGACACATCGGGTTTCGGGTGCTGGTGGGCGGTGGCATGGGGCGCACCCCGGTCATTGCCAGCACGCTGCGCGAGTTTTTGCCGTGGAACCAGATCCTCAATTACCTCGAAGCCGTGGTGCGGGTTTACAACCGTTTCGGCCGGCGCGACAACCTCTACAAAGCACGCATCAAAATACTGGTGAAAGCCGAAGGCCAGCGCTTTATGGACGAGGTCGAGGCCGAATACCTGCAAATCATCAGCCATGACGGCGCAGCGCACACCATTCCACAAGCCGAGCTTGACCGGGTTGCTGCATCATTTGTGCCGCCAGCGCTTGCTGCACAAACGCTAGCAGCTACTAATATTGCAGCAAGTAACTTTACTGACAAAGAGCATGCCGAGTACCAACGCTGGTTACAACAAAACGTGCGTGCCCACAAAAACCCCGATTTGCGCGCCGTTACCCTTTCTTTTAAACGACTGGGCTTTGCACCGGGCGATGCCACAGCCGAGCAGCTCGATGCGGCAGCTGATCTGGCTGAACGCTTTAGCGCCGCTGAAGTGCGTGTGACGCACGAACAAAACCTGCTGTTGCCCTGGGTGGCTGCCGCTGATTTGCCTGCTGTATGGCAAGCCGCTCGCGCCCTGGGTCTGGCACGCGCCAACATTGGCCTGCTCACCGACATGATTGCCTGCCCCGGTGGCGACTTTTGCGCTCTGGCCAATGCACGCTCGATCCCCATTGCACAAGCCATTACCGAACGCTTTGCCGATCTGGACGAATTGTTTGACCTGGGTGCGATTGACCTGCACATCAGCGGTTGCATGAACTCTTGCGGACACCATCACACCGGTCACATTGGCATTTTGGGCGTGGACAAAGACGGTCGCGAGTGGTATCAGGTATCGCTGGGTGGCTCCGACGGCAGCACGCTCAGTGGCGGCGCCACGCCCGGCAAGGTGATTGGCCCGGCATTTGCCGCCAGTGAAGTGGCAGACGTGGTGGAGGCGCTGCTCGACAGCTACCGCCAGTTGCGCCAGCACGGCGAAACTTTCACGGCCAGCGTACGCCGCCTTGGGCTGGAGCCCTTCAAACTGGCAGCCAATGCAGCCCGCCACGAAACCCGCCATGCAGGTCAGGTGTTGCATGTTCATTTGAGCCAAACTAACGAAATGACCGATTAATGACTATGACAAACACCATCAAATTAATAGCTGCTGACGCATACGCAGCAAGCTCTGCAGGCCTAAATTTCTTGCAAATTTCTAACGATACCGATGTCAGCGGGCTCAAGCTGCAAGGCATTGCAAGCATAGAGCTGCAGTTTCCCAAATTCACCGATGGCCGCGCCTACAGCCAAGCCTATCTGCTGCGCCGCCGACTCGGTTTTAAAGGTGACCTGCGCGCCACCGGCGACGTGCTGGTCGATCAGGTGCTGCCCTTGCAACGCAGCGGCTTTAGCTCGGCAGTGTTGCGTGCTGACCAAAACATGACCAGCGCCCAGCAGCAACTGAGCCATTTTGCACAGTTTTATCAAGGTGCTGCGATGCAGCCACAACCGCACTTTGCCCTGCAAGGAGCCACAGCATGAGCGCACTTGAGCAAAACGCCCGCGCATCGGTTGACTTTGCAGACAAACTAAGCGAGACCCAGGCACTGCTGCAACAGGCTGCGCTTGACTACGCCACCTCAACGCCAACAGGCGAGCCACGCATCACACTGGCTTGCAGTCTGGGGGCTGAAGACATGGTGCTGGTGCACCTGATCAATCAGTTGCAGCTGCGTATCGACATTTTTATCCTTGAAACAGGTCAGCTGCACGCTGAAACGCTCGCTTTATTGGAGCGCCTCAAGCATGATTCACGAGCGCCAGTGGCCATTTTTACCCCTGACCCAACCACCGCAGATGCGTTTGTCGCTGAACATGGCAGCCTGGCCATGCGCCAAAGCATCAGCCTGCGCAAAGCCTGCTGCAACATCCGCAAGATGGAGCCGCTAAGCCGAGCCCTGGCTGGCAAAGCCGCCTGGATCACCGGGCTGCGCCGTGAACAGTCGGGTGCGCGTGCCGAGGTGCCGCTGATCGATACCAGCGACGCCAGCCGTGTCAAGTTCAATCCGCTGAGCCGCTGGACTTGGGGGGATGTCTGGCATTACATCGGGCAAAACCAGATTGACTACAACCCGCTGCATGACCAGTTTTATCCCAGCATTGGTTGTGCGCCCTGTACCCGCGCCATC